>JBARZO010000493.1:0-7800 GCA_049650165.1 Rubrobacteraceae bacterium | reverse complement strand
TCTCTTCCTGGAGCAGCGCGTAGGTTCCGTTCATCTTCATCGTCTCGACTATCTCCTGCGGCTCGCGACCGGAGTCTTCGGCGAGATGCTCAACCTCGTGCATTACGGCGTGCTCGTCGGCCTCCAGGTTCTCGGCGGCCACGATGGCGTCCAGGACCAACTCTTTCTTCACCGTGTCGGCGGCGTCGGGCATCACCTGGGCTTTCATCTCCTGCGGGTTTACGCCGGCGATCTGGTAGTACTGCTCGGGCTCGATGCCCTGCTGCCGGATACTCCGCTCGAAAGATCCCACCATCTCTTCGGCCTTCTCCTGGGCCATCACGTCCGGAACCTCGACCTCGGCGTTACCGGCCACGGCATCCAGCGCCCGGTTCCGAAACTCACCCTCGACCTGCTGATTCAAACCGGCTTCGATCTGTTCCCGAACCGCACCCTTCAGCTCTTCTAGCGTATCGAACTCGCTCGCTTCCTTGGCAAACTCATCGTCGAGCTCCGGCAACTCGCGCTCTTTGATCTCTTTGACGTGAACATTGAAGAGCACCGACTGCCCCCGCAGCGATTCTTCTGCGTAGTCCATCGGGAACGTCGTTCCGAACTGCTTCCGCTCCCCGGCATTCATCCCGACGAGGTTCTCCTCGAAATCCGGAAGTAGCTCGCCGCCTCCGACTTCCAGCATGTAGTCTTCGGCGTCTCCGCCTTCCAGCGGGCCACCGGTCATATGCTCGCCTTTGAAGTCGATGATCGTGAAGTCGCCCTTCTGGACTGAACGGTCTTCGACCGCCGCCAGCGTGGCGAACTGTCCGCGAAGTTCCTCAACCTGAGTCTCGACCTGCTCTTCTTCGACCTCGACCTCCCGCTTCGGGACTTCGAGACCTTTGTACTCACCGAGGTCGGCTTCGGGCCGAACGGGAACTTTGGCGGTGAACTTGAAGCCTTCTTTTTCGTCTATCGCGCCGTCGAAGTCGATCTCGGGGCTGTCTATCGGCCGGATATCCGTCTCGACTATCGCTTGGGAGTACCAGGTCGGAAGTTGTTCCTGAAGCGTCTCCATGTAGATGTAGTCGCGTCCGACGTGATTCTCCACCATCCGACGCGGGACTTTACCGGGACGAAAGCCGGGGATGCGCAATTGCTTCTTCAGCTCGCGGACTTTCGCCTCGACGCCCTTCTGCACGGACTCCGCTGAGACCTCTACGTCAAGTTGGACCTTGTTGTCCTCAAGCTTCGTTACGTTCGCCGTCATAAACCTCTACTCTTCTCTACTACAAACCAACAGCCCCGCCACAACGGAGTGCGAGAGGCGGGACTTGAACCCGCACGCCTTGCGGCACTAGATCCTAAATCTAGCGTGTCTACCATTCCACCACTCTCGCGCACCGTAGAATCTGCGCTCGATTATAGCAGCAGCCCCATCTTTCCCTCCCCACCAAACTGCCTTTACGCTAAGGGCGCAAGCCGGTGAACAAGGGCGCGAGGGCCTATGCTATTCGCCGTTGGCGAGCGCACGGAACGCTTCGGTCTGATCCGGCGTGCCCAGTGTACCAACCATGTCGCCGGGTTCCAGACGATCTTCGGGGCCGGGATTAGGTATTACTTCATCCCCACGAATCAACGCCACGACCGATATGCCAAGCTGTTTTCGGAGGCCCAGTTCTCCGATCTTCTTGCCGGAGAATTCACTCGTCTCCGGCAGCCGCACCCATTCAGTCTCTATCATGCGGGAGGTGCGCCTGAGTTGGGTAAGTAACCCGTCGTCCACCGGAGAATCTCCGCTCATGGGAGCGTAAAGTTCGCTCCGCACCCGGTCTGAGAAGCGTTGTATCTCGGTGGCGCCGATATCCAGGTGCGAGAGCGCCTGACGCCCGAGTTCCAGCGCCGCCTCGAATTCCGGCTGGACCGCCTCGTAGACCCCGAGCTTCCCCAACTCTTCGAGCTGATCCACGCTCGCCGACCGGGCGACGATGTGGACCTCCGGGTTGATGTTCCGGATCCTATCTATCGCGAGCCGGACCCCAGCGGCGTCGGATATGGTTATCACTACCAGGCGCGCCGTTCCAACATCCGCAGCTTGCAACACCGGTTCCGCCGCCACATCGCCGAAGACCATCGGCAGGCCTGCTTCACGAAGCTCGTCCGCCCGGGACGGATTGCTGTCTATGACGACGAACTCTTGTTCCAGCCGGTTCAGCAACTGCGCCACGAACGTCCCAACCCTCCCATATCCGGCGATGACGATGTGATCCCGCAACCCAGTCTCAGGTAGATTGCGGCTATCGAGCTGCTCTTTTGGAAACCGCTCTCGCCACCGACTGTAGGCTGGTTGGGCGAGCCGGGTCGCAAACGGCGTGAGCGCCATAGTGACTACTGCGGTCGTCAGCGCGATCGAGTAGATCTCCTGCGAAATAGCCTCCGCGGCTATACCTTCCCGGGCGATAACAAAGGAGAATTCTCCCACCTGAAACAATCCGAGGCTCACCGCAATCGGGGCTATATTCCCGTACCCGAAGCTACGCGTAATGACGGCGAAGATACTCCCCTTTACGAGAAACACCAGGAACACTACGAGCGCGACTAGCCCGGCGTTCTCCCACAAAAAGGCGGGCTCAATCAACATCCCGACCGACACGAAAAAGAGCATGGCGAATACGTCTCGCAAGGGTCCAATATCGGCGAGAGCCTGATGACTGTAGTCTGATTGGCTCAAAACCATGCCCGCCACGAAAGCCCCGAAAGCAAACGATAGCCCGAACAGGTAAGTTCCGTAGCCAATACCAAGCCCTATAGCCACAACAGAGATCAAGAACAATTCCCGCGAGTTGAAGCTGGCGATACGGGCCATGAGCCACGGAAAGACCCGCGTCCCAAAAAGCGCCATCGCCCCGATAAATACCGTAGCTTGGATCACGGCCACCCCAAGCTCCGAGAGGCCTTCGCTTATATTTCCGAGCTCTGGCAACAAAATAATGAGTGGGACCACGGCGAGGTCTTGAACGATGAGCATTCCCACGATAACGCGACTCGCCAGGGTGTCGATCACACCCTGTTCCGTCAGGGTTTTCAGGACCACAGCGGTGCTGGATAGAGACAATATGGCACCCAGCCAGACAGACTCCGTCCAGTCGAGCCCCAGGACTAAGCTGCCCAACCCGTAACCGAACAGTCCCGTCAACACCATTTGGATGGGAGTGCCGATCAGGGCTATCTTCTTTACCGGCGCCAGTTCGCCCAAGGGGAAGTTCAACCCGATGGCGAACAGCAGCAGCGCCACCCCAATCTCCGCGAGCAGCTCGATCTCATGTACCTCACCGACCGTAGGGCCGGGCGTATTCGGGCCAACCAACACCCCGGCCACGATGTAGCCGAGGATTAATGGCAAACCCAGCCGTTGGGCCGCTATGCCGCCGATAAAAGCGGCTACCAGGATCAGTGCAATATCACCGGCGATGCCCATAACTAACCTTATACACTATGCAGCGGCAAAGAACCGCAGAGGCTTGGCATACGGGCTTCGAGCCTACATCCTCTTCAGTGCTGTTAGTTGCGGAACTCCTGCAAGATGTATTCGTTGGCGGCATCGTCCGGGACCAGGACCTTGCTTCCATCTTCCAGTGTTTCGGGTCTACCTTCGAGCTGTGTGGAGGTCATCAGGCCGTTGCGGGCACGCTTTGACATGGCGCGTCCCAGAGAAGTAACCTCGGCGATATTCAGGTCAGTGTCGACATTATCGACTACGGCGCGGGTGATCTGGGGAAATCTCTCCGCCGACCTCCAACGTAGAGCTTTGCTGCGGAGGGCTGCCAAAACTTCTTGTTGGCGCTTTATGCGGTCCAGATCTCCCCCTTCTGTATTGCGATACCGGGCATAGAGAAGCGCTCTCCGGCCGTTGAGTTGCTGAGGTCCATCCTTGACTTTCCAATTGTCCGGGACCAGTCCTTCTTCCACGTCGACCTTGACTCCCCCGACAGCATCTACCATAGCCTCGAAACCTTCCAGATCCACTACCGCGTAATGATCTATGTACACGTTCGAGAAATTCTCTACCGCCCCAATAGTCCCTGAAATCCCATCGTAAGAGTAAGCCGCATTGATCCTAGTTTCCACTCCTGGCTCGACTTCTACCAGGAAGTCTCGCGGTATAGAGACGATCTTCATATCACCCGTCTTCGGATAAACTCGGACGAGCATCATGGTATCCGTGCGGCTACCTTCTACCTCCGGACGTTCATCTACTCCAACAAGCAATATATTTTGGGGATCATCCGAGACACTCGCCAACATTTCGAACACGCCCGCCGCCCCACCGCCAGCCTTGCTCGCGAAGTCTTTATCCCCTGACACCGGCAAGAAAGCCGCACCTATGCCGAGTCCCGCCACCAGAACGAAAGCGAAAAGAAGGTATCCAATCCATCTTCGCTGTCGCCTCAGACGGGTATTTTGAGTGAGATTTTCGAAGTGGCGCATGGGTGGATTCTAGTCTGCTACTGCCTTTACCGCAAACTGTACTATTGGTTACGATTTGAACATCTCGTCTTACGTAACGTCATCTTTGAGGAGATTGCTTTCAGCAGACATCAATTTGCAATAGGCTGAAGCGAGAGTTTCAGACGTTATTTGACTGTAAACTAAAATCCATGTCTAAGAATTTCCGCAGTAGGAGTCAGATCAGGTGAAGCGTTTTGCACTACGGCATCCGCTGATCTTCTCGTCGCTACTGGCCTTTTCCTTGCTAGGTCTGATCTTCGTCAGCAAAATTCCGTTCCCGAAAGCCATAGTAGGCGACGTTGGCGAGCTTTCACCGGAGCAGATCCAACAACCGTCCGCGTTTGAACAGGCTATCTCTTCGATAAACAACGCTGAAACACTGTACCTGTCTCTAGTCGTCGTACTCTCCGTAGCCCTGATCTCGGCTTTCGGCTGGTGGCGGGAGATCGGATTCAACCGGCCCAAATCCTGGCGGAGCCTGATTCTCCTCTGGTTCCCGATACTGGTTATCGTGTTGACACTTTCGGGTGGAGTGAGAGTTTCGGGGCCGCTTTTCTTCGGCGCAATTCTCATTGCCGTGGCTCTGGAATCTTTCGGGAGCGAAATGCTCTTCCGTGGCTTCATGTGGCGGATCTTGGCCCCATCCGGACTTTTCCGGGCAGTAATCGTTACTTCGCTGCTCTCCGGCGGTCTCACGCTCGCCAGGACCCTGTCCTCCGGCCCGTGGCCCGAGGCAGTCTATTTAACGCTAACGGCCACCTGTGGAGGGTTCACATACGCGGCGATCCGATGGCGCACCGCCTCACTCTGGCCCGTCATCGCCATCCATTTAGTTCTTGCTCTCTCTATCGACATGGCAGTGGTCAGAATGTCTGTCTTTCCTTACCTACTCCTCGCCACCACGGTCGGCTTCATCGGTTACGGGCTCTTCCTGCTCCGCAACCAGCGCGTGCGTGATGATGGAGGAATGTCGATGCAGGAGCCAGTGCGGGTGAGGTAAGGCTACTACACCAAATTTTTCAACTGCTCTTACAACGCTCTAGGAAGCCACTTCCTGCAACTGACGTTCGAGGTCTTTGATCTCATCCCGCAGCTTGGCAGCGTACTCGAACTTGAGCTCTTCGGCGGCTTCGAGCATTTCAGCGTCGAGGTCTGCGATGAGTTTCTGTAGCTCGATAGGGTCAGCTGGCGCTTCGCGGGCGGCTTTCTTTTTACCGGCTTTGTAGAGACCTTTGGCCTCGGCGGCGATGAGGATGTCCGAGATGCCTTTTGTAATGGTGCGAGGCTCGATGTTGTTGCGCTCGTTGTACGCGGTCTGTATCTCCCGCCGGCGTCCGGTCTCGCCTATCGCCGTCTTCATAGAGTCTGTTTCTTTGTCGGCATACATTATTACGCGGCCCTCGACGTTTCGGGCAGCCCGGCCTACGGTCTGGATCAGGGCCCGCTCTCCGCGCAGGAAACCTTCTTTATCGGCATCTAGTATGGCGACGAGCGTAACTTCGGGAAGGTCCAAACCTTCCCGAAGTAGATTGATGCCGACCAGCACATCGAACTCGCCGGTACGGAGGCCGCGGATGATCTGGATGCGCTCCAGCGTCTCGATATTGGAGTGCATGTAGCGTGCCTTGATGCCTCGCTCCAGCAGGTAATCCGTCAAGTCCTCGGACATCTTGATGGTCAGCGTCGTTATCAGGACACGCTCATTGTGCTCGGTTCGTTTGGCGACCTCGTTCAGTAGGTCGTCGATCTGGTTCTTCGTCGGGCGGACGTCGATGTGAGGGTCGATGAGACCGGTCGGACGGATGATCTGCTCAACTATTTGTCCCGAGTTATCTAGCTCATACGGCCCCGGCGTCGCTGACACGAAGACCAACTGGTTCGTCTTGAGCAAAAATTCATCCCACATGAGCGGACGGTTATCCAGGGCTGAAGGCAAACGGAAACCATGCTCGACGAGCGTGGTCTTGCGCGAGCGGTCGCCGTTGTACATGCCCCGCACCTGGGGCAGCGTAATGTGCGACTCGTCCACGAACGTGATGTAATCGTCCGGGAAGTAGTCGAGAAGGGTGTATGGCGTCGAGCCCGGAGCCCGTCCATCGAGGTGGCGCGAGTAGTTCTCGATGCCGGAACAATATCCGAGTTCCCGCATCATCTCCAGGTCATACAGTGTCCGTTGACGGATTCGATACGCTTCTAGGACTTTGCCCTCTTTCTCAAGTTCTGCATAGCGCTGGTCCAGTTCGGCCTCGATGTTCTTTACGGCTATCTCTATACGGTCCTCGTCGGTGACGAAGTGGGTCGCCGGGTATATCGTGAGTACGTCGTGCTCGCGCAGGACTTCCCCGGTAAGCGGGTCGACCTCCGTCATGCTTTCGACCTCGTCGCCAAAAAATGAAACCCGGTAGACGGTGTCCTGGTAGGCTGGGTGGACCTCCAACACGTCGCCCCGGACGCGGAAGGTGCCGCGGGCGAGTTGGAAGTCGTTGCGGGTGTACTGAATGCGGACCATATCGCGGAGTACGTCGTCCAGGTCGTAGGAACCGCCCTGCTCAAAGAGGACCATCTTTGATCGGTACTGCTCTGGGCTACCGAGACCATAGATGGCAGAGACGCTGGCCACCACGATCACGTCCCGCCGAGTGAACAGGCTGCTGGTGGCGGAGTGCCGAAGCCGGTCAATGTCTTCGTTGATCTGGGCGTCCTTCTCGATGAACGTGTCACTCGACGGGACGTAAGCCTCCGGCTGATAGTAGTCGTAGTAAGAGACGAAGTACTCGACGGCGTTGTTGGGGAAGTAGTCAGCGAACTCGCTGGCTAACTGGGCCGCCAGGGTTTTATTGTGGGCAATAATGAGAGCAGGCCTGCCAGCTTGCTCTATGGTGCGGGCCATCGTGTGAGTCTTACCTGAGCCGGTGACGCCGAGTAAGGTTTGGGACCTCATTCCGGCGTCGAGACCTGAGACGAGACCTTCTATGGCCTTTGGCTGATCACCTGCCGGTTGATACTCGCTGTTTACCTGAAATCCGGCTTTAGTTTCCACTCAAGTCCTCTCCGTAAAGGTCACGGTACACATCACGGGTTTCCGGTACTTTTGCCACGTAATCCCGGGTCTCCTGAAAAGGAATATCGCTTTCTATGTCGAACCCTTCCTGAGAAACCCAGCCGTCCACCCGGCCTTCTCCCGAATTGTATGCGGCCAGCATTAGCGTCTCTTGTCCGTTATACCGGCCTTCGAGATAATTCAGATACCAGGCTCCGAGACGGATATTTACGCTGGGGTCGCGGTAGTCACCCTGTATACCGCTCCGTTGCTGAATG
>JBARZO010000492.1:0-2356 GCA_049650165.1 Rubrobacteraceae bacterium | reverse complement strand
ACCGGCGTCAACCGGGCTTGGGGCGTTAGCGCCCCGGTCCGCCCGACGTGGATGATTATGTCTTCGAGCTTCGTCCGCCCCGCCAGCGGCTCGAACTTGTACGCGATAGCCCACCGCGGCGCCTTCTGCACGGAACCCAGTCTCTCCTGCTGTTCCCGGGAGTCCACTTTCACCACCACGCCGTCCACCTGGTAGCCGACCGACTCCCGCTTCGCCGACCACCGTTCGCACTCCTCGACCACCGACTCGATGTTGCCGTGAACTTTGTAGGGGTTGACGCGCAGGCCGTAGCTCTTGAGCGCTGCCAGTGATTCGGAATGGCTCTCGTAGTTCGGGTAGCCCTCGCCGACACCGTAGAGAAAGAGCGTCAGGGGACGATCGGCGGTCATCCTGGGGTCTAGCTGCCGGATTGAGCCTGCCGCCAAGTTGCGCGGGTTGGCGTAGGCTCTCTCGCCTGCCGCTTCGCGCCGGGTGTTGAGTTTCTCGAAGTCTTCGAGCCCGATGTATACCTCGCCCCGGGGCTCGAGTACCTCCGGTGGATCGTCGTCCAGCTTCTCGGGGATGGCCCGGATGGTGTGGAGGTTCTGCGTCACGTCTTCACCGACCGTGCCGTTGCCCCGGGTCGCGCCTCGCACGAAACGACCGTTCTCGTAGCGCAGTGAGACCGCGAGGCCGTCTATCTTGAGTTCTGTTACGTAGGTCGGCTCTTCGTATTCTCCCAGCAAACGCCGGACGCGGGCGTCCCAATCATGCAGGTCTTCGATCTTACGGGCGTTGGAAAGTGAAAGCATCGGGACGGCGTGCGCTACTTCTTCGAATTCCTCCAGGGGTTCGTCGCCGACGCGTTGGGTGGGGGAGTCGGGGGTTATGAGTTCGGGGTAGGTCTCTTCGAGGGTTTCGAGTTCGTTGTAGAGGGCATCGTACTCGGCGTCGGAGATATCGGGTTCGTCGTCTATGTAGTAGCGGCGACTGTGGTAGCGCAACGTCTCCCGTAGCTCCTCGACCCTGCCCTGGATGTCCGCGCGCTTCTCGGCCACGGGGGGATTATACGCGCGGTCGTCGCTGGTCCCAAGAGTCTCTACCCGCGGCGGACGGGCCAGCCGAGTTCACGGCCTCCTTGGGCTACGAAAGTGAGGTCCGTGCTTTCGGGTACGCCGCCCCGGGTGACGGCTGCGGCGTAAGGATACGTGAGTGCCTGGCTGACCATCGCGTCCGGCGGCGGTTTTCTGAGTGCGAGCTGCACCGCGACCTGTCCACCCTCCATCCGCGCGTCCAGAATCTCCACCGTGTAACCTCCGGTTGGCCTTTCGCCCCAGAAGGCTGCCAGGTACGTTCCCTCTCCAGCCTCCGGGATCTGTACGCCGGTCGCCTCCGAGAGCGCGGCGGCGGATTGGGCGACGACTACCTGCGGTCGCTTCAGACCATCGGACCCGGAAGAGACTTGCTCTATCTGCGTGCTGCCCGGCGCCTCTTCCGTCGTCTCGGCCTCCTGGGTAGTCTCTGGCTCCGGGCTGCTACTACCTCCGGTGCTACTGTTGGTAGTTCCTGAAGCAGAGCCGGTGTTTCCTGTTTCTCCGCTGGTGCCAGTACCCCTGCCCGAACAGCCGGCGGCGAGGAGTAGTGCGAGCAATAAGATCGCGAAGGCTCTCATCGCCGATCAATGTATCCGTAATGTTTCCGGAGGGTTTCGTCGAACTCGCCGGAGAACTCTTGTAGCTCCGGGGCCGATTCGATGGTCTCGGCATCGTAGGGTACGGAGACGATTTCTTCTTTGGCGTTCACTTTCATTTCATCGGCGGGGACGATACGCCCGTCCACGATCACGTACTTCAAAACGTCGGTCGGCGCGTCGTAGACGGTCTGACTGACTTCGCCGACTTCGTTTCCGTGGACGTCACAGACCTTGTAGCCTTCCAGAAAAGTGTATGGATTGTCCGGTTCCAAATTCTCACCTCCGGGTGGCAGGAGCGCCTGGATGCACCTATGATACTCCTCAGATGACGGATACGGTTAACTACAGGCGCAACTCCCGGATATTGAGGCTCTTCTCACTGCTATACATCGGCCTGACCGTAGCGGCGCTGCTGCTCGTACACGCGAATTTCTACGAGCCCGCCGTCTCCTACCTGTTGCTCTACCTGACGGTCGCCCTCGGGGTTACGGTTGCCGGGGTTCTCCTGTTGCTGCCGGCGGAGCTATTCACCGACGAGTCCTGCGCCGGAGCGTACGCCCTGTACGCGGTGATCTTCGGGTTGATGGTTTTCTTTAGCGGTGGCGTCTCCAGCGCGCTCTACGTACTGTACTTTCCGCTGCTGCTTTCGGCGGCGCTGCACGGGGTACGGAGGATAGGTGTAAT
>JBARZO010000491.1:0-7467 GCA_049650165.1 Rubrobacteraceae bacterium | reverse complement strand
CAGGATCCTGGGTATTAAAACAGTCATCGTAAACCGCCTATCCTTATGTTGGATGCTTCCAAGGAAATCGTATCGGAGAGGCGTACTGTCGCCATGATCAAGTTAGTCCATTTGAATGACCAGGATTGACCATAGTTGACCACAGGGCGACTATCCGGTTATCGCCATCCCGATAAGGCTGCCGACCCCGTAGGTCAGGGCTGCGGCCGCGAGCCCCACTAGCACCTGTCGCATACCGGAGAAGAGCACGCCCCGACCGGTGAGCAACGTGATGAGGGCGCCCATGCCGAAGAGCCCCAGGGCGCTCAGGGCTACGCTGGAGAGTACCGCCCCGACCCCCGACAAGAACAAGAACGGGGCAACGGGGATAATGGCCCCGATAGCGAAGAGTACGAACGAGGTGATCGCCGCCGTCCACGCCGATCCGCCGAGTTCTTCCGGGTCTATGCCCAACTCCTCGCGGGCCAGGGTGTCGAGGGCGGTCTTCTCGTCGGAGATTATGCGGGCGGCTGTCCGGCGGGCTTCCTCCTCCGGGACGCCTTTTGCCTGGTAGATAAGGGCGAGTTCCTCTTCTTCCTCGTCGGGAATGAGCCGGAGTTCCTCGGCCTCGATGGAGATCTGGCGCTCGTACAGTTCGCGGGAGCTCTTGACGGAGATCCACTCTCCCATCGCCATCGAACCCGCACCGGCCAACAGCCCCGCCATCCCGGTAATTAGAATGTTCTGGGCCGAGAGCGACGCCCCCGCAACGCCCATCACCAGACTGAAGTTCGAGAGCAGGCCGTCGTTGGCTCCCAGCACCGCCGCCCTCAAAGCGTTGCCGCTGGCCGCCCGGTGCCGGCCTTCGAGCTGCGCCAGAGCCCCGCCCTCCAGGCCGCCGCCTCCGGGCGCCGTGATAGTCCGCAAAAGACGGGCGTGAGAACGTTCCTCGGAGGGCAGCGGTGTGCTGCGGGATTCTTCCTGTCCGGCGTAGCCGGAGCTATCCGCCTGCTCCAGGGCGTTCATCGTCGGCAGCACGAGTTGCGGCCCAAAGCGGCGGGCCAGCGCCGCGAGCGTCCGGGATCGCCACCCGACCTTGTGGGGCATCACTTCTACGCCCGCTTCCCGGAGATTCTCTTCCCAGAAGCCTGCGTGCTGCTCTTCGACCTCCGCCAACCGGCGGTAGACCTGCGAAAGCTGCGGCTGTTCTTCGGTCTCTGCCAGCGCCCGGTAGAGGGCCGCGCTGTCCAATTCATCCTGGCGGTTTGCCCGGTAGCGGGCCGGATCCTGTTTGTCTGCCATAAGTGAACCTCCTGACGGAACCCTAACGCGGAATGCATGAAGTGACATGAGCAATCTAGATCATGTATCCGGCATAAATTGACCTGTTGGGTGAAACGCCCTGATTTTGGCGCCGGACCTGATCAATCCTGATCATATAAATGGCACAGCCGGATCAGGGAATGACGCCCCGTCCGGTGTAGAGTTTTGTAAAGAGCATTCGAGAGGAGGACGACCGTGGCATCAACCGCGACCATCCAGGGTTTGAGGAACCGCATCTCCGAGCATCCGGGACCGGTTCTCTCTGCTTACGTGAACGTCAACCCGGCCCATCCCGAGAACCAGGGGAAAGCATACGTCAACCGTCTAAAGACCGCCCTGAAGGAGTGTGGCGCACCGGAGGACCTGTCCAAACATGCCCTGGAGTTCTTCCGGGATGAGCCGCCCCACGCCCGGACCATAGCGTATTTCGCGGCCCCTGATGGACTGTTCGAGACTAGCCGGCTTAACCTGGACCTTCCCGAGGAGATCCGCTGGGGAGAACCCGACGTGGCACCGCTGATGCTGGCGCTAGATGAGTACGAGAACTACGGTGTGTTGCTCGTGGACCGGAAGGAGTTCAGGTTCCTGGTGACTTCCCTGGGCGAGATCGAAGAGGTCGCCGAGGCTAGAAATATCCTGAACACCGCCGGGTGGCGGGAACTGACCATCTCCCCGGCCAACGCCACGCCGCGCGGCGGATCTTCCAAGGATGATTTCGAGGATCGGGTGGAGGAGAACACCCGGCACTTCTACCGGGAGGTGGGGGAGACCGTCCGGCACGAGGTAAAGCGGCAGGGGATAGGTCGCCTGATCCTGGCCGGTCCCGGCGAGAGGACCGCCGAGTTTCGCAAGACGCTCCCCAACGAGCTTCGGGAACGGGTGGTGGGCGAAGTCCACGTCCCGGTCGATGCCCCGGAGAGCGAGGTGCTCGAAAAGATCTCCTCCGCCCGTAGAAAGGCCGAGAGCAACCGGGAGGCCGAACTACTCGAAAAAGCCCGCGAGGGTGGTGTCTACGGAATGACGGCAACTCTGGAAGCTTTGCAGGAAGGACGAATTTCTCATTTGCTCGTCTCCTGGCAGCTCGAGGGTGAAGTCTACTGGTCGGCAGAAGACGGCATCGTCGTATTGGAGGGTTCCCCGCTGGAAACTGCCTACGACGAGGCGCAGATCAGGATGAGACCCCTGATGGACGTTTTGGTAGATCTCGCCGGCTCTCACGGCTACCGGATAGAGTTCGTGCGCGAAGAGAGCGACGCATACGAAGACTTGCGCGACGAGTTCGGTGGAATCGCCGGTGTCACGCGCTTCTGAGTTAGGATAATGTCCGTGAAGATCGCGGTTCTGACGAGTGGTGGAGACGCGCCGGGGATGAACGGCGCGATCCGGGCCGTATCACGGGCCGCCTTCGCGCGAGGCTGGGAAGTTCTGGGCGTGGAGAGCGGCTATCAGGGTCTCCTGGAAGAAAAATTTCACCCGCTGGACAACCGGAACGTGGGCGGCATACTCCACCGCGGTGGCACGGTGCTAGGTACCGCCCGCTCCCCGGAGTTTATGACCCTTGAAGGCCAGAAGCTCGGCGCCCGGATGCTCGCCGGGGTCGGGGTAGAGGGACTGGTGGTGATCGGGGGTGACGGTAGCCTGGCCGGAGGAATTAAGCTGGAGGAATTTGGCATAGCGGTGGTGGGGGTCCCGGCCACCATAGACAACGACGTGTGGGGCACGGATATGGCCGTGGGGGTGGATACCGCGCTCAACACGACGCTCGAAGCCATAGATCGCATCAAGGATACCGCCAGCTCACACCAGCGGGCACACGTCTTGGAGGTGATGGGCCGCCGCTGCGGCTACCTGGCGCTGATGGCCGCGATCGCGGGCGGCGCCGAAGCCGCCCTCGTGCCGGAGTTCGACCCCCAACCCGAAAACCTTCTCTCCAGCCTCAAGGAATCCTACGCCCGCGGCAAACCACACTTCATAGTAGTGGCTGCCGAAGGAGCTGCGCTTACTGCCAAAGACCTGCACGAGTACATAAACAGCATCCCTGGCTCCTTCGACTCCCGCCTCACCGTTCTGGGACACGTTCAACGCGGCGGCGCACCCACGGCCTTCGACCGAATCCTCTCGGGAAGACTGGGCGAAGCGGCGGTAGAAGCCCTCGCTGAAAGAGAGAGCGGTACGATGGTGGGCCTGCAGGGTCGGAAGGTGGTACGGGTTCCGTTGAACGAAGTCGTGGGAAGGATGCGCCCGCTAGACCCCGAACTCTACGATCTCGCCCGGCTTCTTGCCGGCTTGCAGCAGACTGCGCTCTCGTGATAGTACTTACCGGTTCAACTTCTCCTTACCGCCGTCCGAAGTAAGCTTCGTGCCCTGAGGAAGGCTTGAACGAGGTGTCATCCCGGCTCATGGCGTAAAGAGCCTCAGGGATCGATAGAGCCGGACCCCGGTTGAAGGACTCTCTTTACGTCCCGGCCGGGGCTCGGAGATATTGAGGGCGGCTGGGATGTGGGGTAGGGGCGTGAAGGTATAGGATATGCGCGGCTACTGATACTGCTGATTTTGTGGGTAGTAGCGATGTGCTTGCTCCGCGCGCCGTTTGAGGACCGTGTGGTAGAGATCCCCGCCGACGCTGCGCGCTATCCCGACCAGCCCGGCTTCATCTCCGCCGTCCAGGCTTTGGAGGATACCTTCGATCCCAGGGCTTTTGAATGCCAGCAGAAGGACGGAGCCGTCGCGGGCTACGGAGCCGAGAACTGCCGGTTCGTTTGGAGCGTCTTTGAGGTGATCCAGGATTGCTCCGAGCCGGGGAGCGGGGGCGAGCACCCGACCCGGAGCCGGTGTCGGATGGCCGGGGGCGACGGGGAAGAATCTGCTACCCCAGATCCTGTGTGCCTCGGAGGCGTCGAGCAGTTTGCCAGGGCTCTCGCTCACCGCCCTTTCGAGCTCGATCTCGGCTGACGCGCCACTTGCCGGGTAAGCGCCGAACATCAAGTACCGTCCCCGGGATCCGATCGCCTGGGCCATTGCCGGGTTCATGACCCCGAGATGCCACAGGGGAGGTCTACTCTCCAGCAGGAAGTTGATAGCGCGCGCCAGCGCTTCCGCTTCCCTAAACTCGGCGACGAAGGGTCTATCTCCTCTGGTCTCCCGTAGTTGCAGCGTGGCCCGCACGATCACGCCGGTCCTCCCCAGTGCGCCCACTACGAGCCCGAGTTCGTCGCCTTCGAGGGTGCGCAGTCGCCCGTCGGGTAGGATCACCTCGGCAGAGACGATGTTCTCCCTAAGCCAGCCGTACGCGAAAGAGCCTACTCCCATACCGTCACGGGCGAGCCAACCGCCGACCGTCGCGCGGGGGGCGCTCGTCGGGTAGACGGTGAGCGCCTGGTGTGAGGAACGTAGCTCCTCTTCTAGTTCGAGCCAGAGTGCCCCCGGTTCCACCTCGACCCGGTTGCGCTCGTCATCCGGAAAGCGGATGTCGCGAATCATCTCGGTGCTTACCAGTACGGCGTTTGCTGGGGGCCCCGGGAGATCCGGGTCCGTGCCCGCGCCGGTCGGTAGCAGCGTCACGGAGTACGCCACGGAGTATCGGCGGACGGTCTCCGCCAGGAATTCGACCTCGCCGGCATCTACCGGCAAAACCGTAGCCAGCGGTCCCGGGTTGATCCTGTGCGGCTTGCAGCGGTCCCCGAAGCGTTCTTCGAGCGTCTCTAGCAGTTCCTTGCGGGCCGTGTAGTTCATGTCGTCACCTCTCCGTCATACCCTTTAGATACTCTCCGGTTACCTGTGTAGGAACCATAGGCCAGCACGGTATAGCCCAGCAAGAAGCGAAGTTTTGCTGTCGTTTGTCCGGCGTCCAGTGCACCTAGTGGCTCCTGTCTCGGCTTTTAGATCCGGCCTAGATCCGGCCAGAACTTCTTACGCGAAGCGACCGATAAGGAAAGCGCCCGCTACGAGCAGGATCAGTAGTACCAGAAACAGGACCACCGCAACCGGTACCAGCACCACCAGGGCGGCTCTGCCCGTGGTAGTTACGTGTATCTCCCTTATGCCCACGACGGCCAGGTAGAGTCCGTAAAGGGCGACGATCCCCCCGACAAAGGGGATCCAGTTGACCAGGTTCGTTACCGACACGTAGGAGACCACCCGGAAGGTAGATTCGAAGCCCGAGTTGCCCGACCCCACGAATATCATCACCAGCAGGTGTACGATAGCGGCCAGAATAAAGAGTCCTATTGCGCCACCGATGGGCGCGAAGATTACCGAGAGAATGAAGTCGCCGAAGCCGTAGTCTTCCGCCTGAAACCTTACGCCTCCACCCGTCTGGGCACCCCAGGCGAGCCTCAGGAGCCCGCCGAGTATCGTGGAGATCGTTATGGAGATAAGGCCGAACACTAGAGGGCTCAGGTAGTTGCCGCGCCGCGGGATGCTCGAAAAGAAACCCGCCGGCTGCGTAACAACGCGGCGCACCACATCCACAAAGCTGCCCGCCGGATTTTGGAGGTCATAGTCGCCTCCGGAAGATGTCCCCGAGGCCGCTCGTATACTCATCTTGCCGCTCCTCTCTTTGGTTGCCTGTCTAAAACTAACAGGGAACCCATAGTCGGAGCATCCCCCAGATCAATCATTTATCTGAGCAATTTTCACTAACTTCGTTCCGCCAGCGGTGTTCCGGGGCTACAAAGATGATCAATCTTGGTCAAGCAAATGGACAACTCTGCTCAGGCCAAACTCGTCCCATGACGCTAGGGTCTAAATGCACAGAGAAAAAGGAGATAGATGATGAGCAATCCAGGGCAACGAAACGTAATCATCGGGATCGTAGTAGCCGTGGTGCTCGGTCTCGCGGTAGCAGCCGTGGTGGCTGGGTTGGTTATCGGGTTTGTCGTACGCTCGGTGGGCGAGGGGGAGGGCGACGTATCTTTCCGTACCGAAAGACCCACAAGCATAGAAGAACTGCAAAACAGCTACGAGTTCGAATCGGGTTCTCTGGAAATCAACCTGAACGATGTTGAGCTTTCCGACGGTACGACCGAAGTCCAGGCTCGCGGAGATACCGGCGCTCTGACGGTGGTAGTGCCGCGAGGCGTGGGTGTGCGGGCGGATGCGAAGGTCGAGAACGGCGCGGTGAGCTTCTTCGACCAGAACATGACCGGCGAAAACATCGAGCAGGACTTCGAGGAAGCAGGATACACACAGGCTAACCGGCGGTTGTCGTTGGACCTGTCGATGGGTACGGGCGTGATCAGTGTCGTGCGCGAAGGGTGAAGACTAAAGAGTGGAGGCAGGCGAAATGAACGATCGCGGGCTGATTTCTGAGGAGGTATCTGCAACGAAACGGAAGCCGAAACTAGAAGAACCACGATCCCAAACGCGCTACCAGAAGATCGGTGGAGCGCTGCTGTTCGTCGCGGGCGTCATAATCTACATGGGCATAATTACTGCCGAGGCGCTCTACCCGGCTGCTTACAACACGGCCCAGAACGAGATAAGCGACCTGGGTGCCACGCGGCCTCCCGACAGCGTTATCCTGCAGCCATCTGCAACCATCTTCGACGTAACGATGATCGTGACCGGGCTCATGATCATCGGTGGCGCCTACTGCGTTCACCGGGTGTTCAAGAGAGGCGCCGTCACGGTCCCGCTGGCGCTACTGGGCATCGGCGCCCTGGGGGTGGGTATATTTCCCGGAAATCATGCCGTGATGCATCCGATCTTCGCCATGCTCACTTTCATAGCCGGTGGTTTGGCGGCAATCCTGGCCTACAAGGTAGAGGCGCAACCGATGCGGTACATCTCGGTAGCGCTGGGGGGGATCGCGCTGCTAACCCTGCTTCTTGCCATATTCCTGGGTGAAGCGGGGCTTATCGGGGTGCTCGGCGACGGAGGGACTGAACGGTGGGTGGCGTACCCGGTCGTCCTGTGGCTCGTAGGGTTCGGCGGCTACCTGTTGGGACTCTCGCCCCAACGACAAACCCAACCGAGATGGACGGATCGTCCGTGATCCAGGGGAGGTGTGGATGGTGAAAGCGTCTCTCACAACGGTGTTGATGGTAGGCGTTCTTGTCGCAGGCCTCGCGTTTCTTAGCACCGAGTCCTTTGCTCAGGGGGAGCCGGGTAAAGCTGATCCCGGCTCCGCCGAAACCGCCCGGTCGGCTACGAGCGGTCCCGAGG
>JBARZO010000490.1:0-10167 GCA_049650165.1 Rubrobacteraceae bacterium | reverse complement strand
ACATACTCGTGGATCAGGGAATGGACGACCAGTTCCTCGACGAGCAGCTATCCCCGGACGTGTTCGAGGAAGCTTGCGCCGAAGCCGGACAGCGGCTGACCTTGCGGCGTCACGAGGGCTACGACCACAGCTACTACTTTATCTCCACGTTTGTGGAGGACCACATCCGGCATCACTCGGAGACGCTGAACGGTTAGATATTCGTGGGCGCTCTACGCATCCTGGAATGCGGCGAGCGCCCGTTCGCACCAGCCCCAGACTTCGGCGTTTACGCCCATATCGTCCCAGTCTTCGGATGAGTACCAGCCGACCTTGTCTTCTTCGAACTCGGCCGAAATCTCCACGGAGCCGGTTGGCCGGGCGAAGTAGATCAAGTCTATATGCTCGTGCCCCGGCCCGATGTACTCCAACTGAACCCCGGCGGGCCGGTGGAGTTGCACCGGGTCCGTGACGTCCTCCCGTCTCTCCCCCACCAGTTCCACCTCGACCCCGGTCTCCTCCATCACCTCACGGATCGCCGCCTCGTCCGGTAGTTCGTCCTTCTCTATGTGTCCGCCAGGCGGCAGCCACATCTCCAGCTTGCGGTGCCGGTGGAGCAGGATGCTCTGCCCCCGAACCACGAATACCGCAACCGTAAAATGCCTGCCGCTCTGACGCCAATCCATGAGTGCAGGTTACACTAGTGTGGCGGATAGCACGTATTACAGTCAAGGTATAGTAGCCAACGTAACTTGGCTCTCGGAGTCCGATGTCAAAAAGAATGAATCAGGTGTTCTCACGGGCACGAGCAACCTTCTCAAGTCCCTCGCGAGCATCGGCTTCCAGTCTTGTGTCCTGCGCTCCGTGGGCGATGTCGAGCGCTTCTTGGTAAAAGCCTTCGGCCTCGTCTGGGTACCCGAGTCCAAGACGAGCCTCGCCTAAGACAAAGAGCGCCGATCCTTTCTGGGAGTGGGTCCCAAGCTCCTCGCACACGGCTATAACTTCTTTCGCTTTATTCTCTGCGGGTTGATAATCGCCAGCATCCACGTCCTCCCTTCCTAAAGCCAGTAGAGAGTGTGCCTCGTCGCTGCGGCTACCCAGGTAACGAAAGATTCTACGAGAGGTCGAGAATGCCTTTACGGCACCCGGTATGTCGTCTTCGAGTTCTGAGCGGATTGCGCCACGGTTATTCAAGGCGATGCCTACCTGAATCATGTCGCCCAGTGCACGGAAGATGGCGATGGCCTCGTTGCTTGCTTCGTTCGCCAGCGCAGCCTTGCAGCGGCGTCTGTAGAGGTTGGTCAGATTGCCGAGAATCGCTGCTCTATCCCTATCATGACTCTTTGGTGGATGAGCGGTCGCTTCGGGGTCGTCGGCTTCTTCATCCAAAAGTTCGATGGCTTTTAAATAGCTCTGTTCCGCCAAGGGATAGTCACCGGATATTGCGTGGAGAGCACCGAGTATGTTGAGGGTTCGGCTTTCTCCACGGCGATCCCCAAGCGAACGCCAGATCTCGCAGGATTCTCGCTCTAACGCGAAGGCGTCATCGGTCCGCCCTGCATGGTAGCGCACCATAGCCAACATATGCAGATGGCTAGCTTGAGCGGAGCGATAGTTCCTCAGGATCTCATCCTGACCTTCATCTGTCTCCCCCGACAGGCTATTTGCTTCTATCAAAAGCCTGTCTCCATCGAGCGCTTTCTCAAGCCAGCGGGTTCGTTCGTCAAGACTCGCCCGCAAGGATAGAAGCTCCCACCCAACATCGGCGTAACCACTAACTAGGCGTGCCGCTTCAGCGTCCTCACTATCCTCCGCGAGGCGTGACGCCGCAAAATGCTGACCAGCCCGCACGTTCTCCCATTCGGTGTCGAATAGCGCCAACCCTACCTTGCGAGCCTCGCCGCCACTACGGTAAAGCGCATTTGCAGAGCGCAACAATTCGAGATAGTGCTTAGTGTGCAAATAGTGTGTCATCAGACCGTCGTCCGACGCGCGGCCGAGTAGAGAACTCGCCTGCATTTTTAAGACTGGATGCAAAGAGAAGCGACCGGAGCCATCCGGATCGACCAATCCACGTCCTACTAGTGTGTTGAGTGTCGACCTGGTGTCTTGCTCATCCGTTTCACCCCACACAGCTCCGACCGCAGACAGGTCAAAGGAGGCGGGTCCTGGTTCAAAAACTCCCAGACGCCCAAAACGCTCTCGCTCATTGTCTTCAAGTGCATCAGTGCTCCTTCCAAGCAGAGCAGTAACTGTGGGCGTGGTAGTTTCTACCAGATCGACTAAATCTGGAGGAACGTAAGCAGCGAGTAGCTTTTCTCCTTCTTTGATTTCGGAAAGCAGATCAGCAACCCCGAGGCCAAGCGTAGCCTCTTCTTCCAAGAGACGTCCTGCAACCTTCAGAGCCAGGGGCAGGCATCCGAGCTTTGTGCCGAGTTCACTGAGTCGTCCGTGGTCTGCTTCGTCTAGGGAGGGCACTAGTTCTTCGAGTAGTGAGACTGCCTCAGCTTCGCTTAGTGGGCCGATTTCGAGCATGGTTCCGCTAGGAGCCATGCTCCGAGCCGCTTGCCTGGAGCGTGTCGTTGCGAGCATTGCGCTTTCGGGACCGCCCACTGCTAGAGGCCTGACATGCTCCGCCTCCCAAACATCGTCTAGAACGATCATTACCTTTTGGTCTCGCAGCAAAGCCTTCATCCTTGCCGATGCTGCGCCAACGTTTGTGTAGCCAGATAGGTCTGCCGACCCTAGAGTACGGCCCAAATCGGCAAGCACGGAGAGTAAATTGGGATTCGGGCCGACAGGGGCCCAAAGAATTTTGCCCGAGAAATGTGATCTCAATCCGTCTGCAACCGCAGCGGCTACAGCCGTCTTGCCTGACCCGGGCAAGCCTTGTACAACAACTACGGTGCTATCGACGTCTCCGGTGTTATAAAGCAGCTCTCGGATCTCTTCTACGAGCGTTTCGCGGCCAACGAAGGGCTGAGGATAGGGTGGCACGTGATCTTCTCTCTGTGAAAGTGGCGGCTCCTCAATGTCTAAGGATCGTATTCCGTGATCTTCGAGCAGCTCCCACAAAGATGGCGCATCTCGTCGGCCCGCAGTCTCTGCTAGACGCATCCCATCTTCTCTAAATGCTGTCCAGGCAGTCAGTGTGCGACTTCTATCCACTACCATAGAAAGCAATACGAGTGCTGTGCCTTCACCCTGAGAAGAATCCCCGACATCAGCCACAATTACGGAGAGTCTCGCGAAGAAGGAACGTCCAGGCTCTATACCTTCCGCTTTGAGCCTCTCCAGGAACTCCGTGGCGATGGGCTTCAGACGGTCGGTGCGACCCTGGGCGAGACGCCTGAGGTCTCGTGGAAGGTCTTTCCTCACCGGGGTACTCGCTGCGTAATCCACTAGCAAAGCACAGCGCAGGGATGGGTCGCCGTCTAAACCGCGGGCAAGCGACAACAATGCCTCCCAGAGCTTCTTTCCCCTTGTGAGGCCACTCTTAGCCTGGATCTCTAGAATGCCGCCTTCTCTGCCTGGGCCGTTGGAATACTCCACCCTAAGATCATCCCCAGGTCCATCCGTTTCCACAGAGACAGCCACGGGAACGGCACCTGCGCCAACCCAGTTCAAAGTATGTTCAGTCAGGACGTGAGCGCATATGTATGCTGCAGCGAGCGCTTGGAAACGGTAGCCGCCCGCGCCGCCGCTACCCCCTGAAAACCCCGCCTCACCACCGTTCCCTGTTACCATATGATGATAGTTTAGTAGAGGCAAGTATTTATGTCTTCTACAAATCGTGAGTCTGTAGGCCCAGCACCAAGTTATCTTCAAAATCACAGAACAAGGCCACCCTACAGGTAAGATCATTGCGTATAGCACCACAGTAGGAGAGGCTAAAAAATGTCGCAATTTTCAGTAGGAGCTTTCAGACGTCAGGACGAGTCACCGGATGAGGAGTTCTACCGGATGCCCCGGCTCGTTACACACATAGACGACCGAGCGATAGCGGCCGTTACGCAACTATATCGGGAGCACTTCCCAGAAGGTGGAGCGATACTGGACCTGATGAGCAGTTGGGTAAGCCACCTGCCGCCGGAGGTAGAGTACCGTCGGGTAGTAGGACTTGGCATGAACGTGTCGGAGCTACAGAATAATCCGCGCCTGGATGAGTACATGGTACAGAACCTCAACGAGAATCCGAAGCTGCCGTTTGGCGACGAGGAGTTCGACGGGTGCGGTATCTGTGTGTCCATCGACTATCTGACTCGTCCTGTAGAAGTTTTGCGGGACCTGGGGCGTATGTTGAAGCCTGGCGCGCCGCTCATTATCTCGTTCTCGAATCGCTGTTTCCCCACGAAAGCCGTCGCCGCGTGGCAGGCTCTGGATGACGCGGGCCACGTTCGGCTTGTCGAAAAGTATCTGAGAGAGGCTGGGAACTGGGTGGAAATACACAGCCTGGATCGGAGCCCGCGCCGGATGTTCAGCGATCCTTTGTATGCCGTAGTTGGTGAAAGCATGGGACCTGCGTAAGCTAGGATGACAATGACTCCTTCTACCGCCCACCATGGACGAGTGTCACCTCGAACCCCAGCCTATGTTTGTCGGTTGACGCAGTTATCAAACCAGTGAATTATAAGGAATATTCATTGGAATTAGAGATTAAATCTGAAGACAGAAATCTATAACACTCTGCCTCAGGTGACAGCGTAAAAACTACGCTGCTCTGAGCAGCACATCAGGATTTGCAACCTTTTAGGGTCGATGACGTAAAGTCTGAAAACAGACCGATCAAATCTGGGAGGAACGTATGAAGGCAGTTGTTTACAACGAGTACGGACCGCCTGAGGTGCTTCAGCTCAAACAAGTAGAAAAACCTACGCCCAAGGACGATGAAATCCTGGTGAAAGTATATGCGACTACAGTCACAGCGGGGGATTGGCGGATGCGAAGAGCTACCCCCTTTGCGGCAAGACTTTACAACGGTCTTTTCAGGCCCAAAAAGGTCACCATTTTAGGGTTTGATTTGGCTGGAGAAGTTGAAGCAGTCGGCCAAGCCGTCAAGCGTTTTGAGCAAGATGATCAAGTCTTTGCCTCATGCGGTTTTGGTTTCGGCGCTTACGCCGAGTACAAATGTCTGCCTGAAAATGGGGTAGTGGCAGTAAAACCGGTCAACATGACCTATGAGGAGGCTGCCACCGTTCCGTATGGCGGGCTTGCACCGCTATACTATCTAAGAGATAAGGGGAGAATTCAAAGGGGACAAAAGGTCCTGATCAATGGAGCTTCAGGAAGTGTCGGGACTTTTGCAGTCCAGCTTGCTAAGTACTATCAGGCCGAAGTTACCGGCGTATGCAGCACCAGGAATGTAGAGTTGGTGAGATCGCTTGGCGCAGATCAGGTTATTGATTACACCCAAGAAGATTTTACGGGCAAGGGCGAAAGGTATGATCTCATCTTCGACGCAGTCGGCAAGAGTTCGTCTTCCAAATGCAAGCAGGCTCTCACTCCGAGCGGAATCTATCTAACAATTGTGAAAGGGGGACCGAACGAACGTGAACGGACGGAGTGCCTAATCTTCCTGAGAGAGCTGATTGAGTCTGGGCAGATCAAAGCGGTCATCGATCGATGCTTTAGGCTGGAACAAATCGTCGAAGCTCACCGGTATGTTGACCAAGGTGATAAAAAGGGAAGTGTCGTCATCTCGGTGAACCATAGCAAAACCTAAACCGCGAAGGACCGTCTGAGTTGCGAAACGTATGCGTAGCGTAGGAACCTTGCATGGTGCAACATGAGAGGCCAGATGACCGACGACGAAGGGAACCTTATGTCCGACACTGCGGACCCGGCACGGCAACACGAATCGTCCGACGGACGCCAGGCGAGGATCGTGGACGTGTTGATGGATGCGTTCTCAGATTTGATGACCGCTGACCCGGACGCGTTTCGGACCAAGTTTCGTAAGATGGCCGCCAGCCCTTTCACATTTTATCGTGGGAGCGCGTGCCTGTTCTATGCGGATATGGAGCAGAGGGAGGATCGCTGGGCCAACGACCGGACGGGGCGGGTCTGGATCCAGGGCGACCTGCACGCCGAGAACTTCGGCACCTACATGGACGGCGACGGGGTCCTGATCTTCGACGTCAACGACTTCGATGAAGCCTACCTGGGACACTTCACCTGGGACCTACAAAGGATGGTCGCGAGCGTGGCCCTGCTCGGATGGACCAAAGCCATCTCCGACTCAGACATCTCCGCCATGATCTCCACCTACATCCGGGCCTACGTGGAGCAAGTCCAATCCTTCGTCGAAAACGACCGTGACCACGAGTTTTCTCTCCGACTCAACACCACGGAAGGTTGGGTCCATCAGCTTCTCCAGGAAGCCCGCCTGAACACCCGCGTAGACCTCCTCGAAAAAACCACCCTCATAGACGAGAATTTCGACCGGCGCTTCCGGCGCGGCTCCGGCGTCCGCGACCTAGAAGACGACGAAAAGACCAAGGTGGAAGAAGCCTTCAAAGCGTACCTGGAGACCATCCCCGAAGCGAAACGCTCCCGCAGCCTGAACTACGAGGTAAAAGACGTCGTCGGCCGAAAAGGCTTCGGCATCGGCTCGGCCGGACTCCCTGCCTACAACGTGCTGGTCGAAGGCCCGACCCAGGCGCTGGAGAATGACGTGGTCCTCTCGATGAAGCAGGGCAACGTCGCCGCCCCCAGCCGCGTAGTTGACGACGAACGTGCCGCAGACTACTTCAAACATCACGGCCACCGCACGGCGGTCTCCCAGCGGGCGCTCCAGGCCCACGCCGACCCGTGGCTCGGCTATACGGAGATAGACGGGGTCGGCTTCGTCGTCTCCGAACTCTCGCCGTATGTCGAGGACATAGAATGGTCGGATCTCACCGAGCCGGCCCAGATCTCCCCCGTCCTCGACTACCTCGGCCGCGCAACGGCCAAAGTCCACTGCGTCGCGGATGAAGATTCAGACCCTACACTCGTCGGCTTCCAGACGGAGGATGAGATCTCCGCCGCTATCAGCGGCCATGAAGACGAGTTCGTAAACGAAATGGCGGACTTCGGCAAAAACTACTCCGAAGTCGTCCGCGACGACCACCGGCTGTTCGTGGACGCCTTCCGGAACGGACTCATCCCGGGCCTCTCCGACAACTAACCCCGGCCGACGGCTCATCCGGTGAATCCCACGACAGGAAAGACGCTTCGAGTCGGGAATACTCCGCCCGTATCCTGAAAGCGCGCATGAAAGTGAGACCGGTCGTGGCGAAGAAAGACTACGAAGAAAAGTACACCCATCCCGAGATGCGGGAGGAGATCAAAGAGGAAATAAAGCAGAGCGATAAAGGTGGCGACCCCGGCCAATGGAGCGCCCGAAAATCCCAACTCCTTACCCAGGAATACGAGAAACGGGGCGGCGGCTACAAGGGCGAACAGGACGAATCCCAGAAGAGCTTGCAGCAATGGACCGAAGAAGAGTGGCAGACCCAAAACGGCGACGCCCAGGCCCGGGAAGGCGATGAAACATCCCGCTACCTCCCGAAAGAAGCCTGGGAGAACATGAGCGAAGAAGAAAAGCAGGAAACCGAGCAGAAAAAGCGCGAGGGCTCCCGCCAAGGCCAACAGTACGTCGAGAATACCCAAGAGGCAAAACAAGCCCGAGATCAGGCACAGCAAAACCTACCGCTCAACGACTACGACGACCTGAGCGTGGAGGAAATCGAGCATAAGGTTCAGGGTCTCTCCTCCGAGGAGATACGGAAAATTCTGTCCTACGAGCAACAACACGAGAACCGTAAGACTCTGGTCGAGAGTCTCCAGAACCGGATAGACGACTAACCCGAACTTCGTCGCCTTGAACAGGCGGACCAATACGAGTCCTCTGTAGAGCGGTTTCTTTGGCCGGTCGTATATAGAAACCGTCCGGCCCCGCCTTCACAATACCTCTACACGTGGTATACAGCACGTGTGGGACTTGCAGCTTTGCGCACAAGGAAAGGGGACGCGCGATGGTTTGGGAATGGCGAATGCTAAGGTGTTTCGATGATTTCGCGGAGGTTTTCCAGCAGAAGGGTTGGGAGACGGGTCCGAGGTACGGTGAGATACCTTCACTGGTAGCCTGGAACGGTGACTACTGCATACTGTTCGATAGCTGGGACGACGTTACCGGCGACTGTTGGTTCGAGGTCCGGGATCGGGAGCGCAGGTTGACGACGCTCGTCAACGAGGTTCCGACCCCGGCTCAGGCCTCAGAGCTTCTGACGGGACAAAGACTGCTGGTGAATAGCCGAGCGTAGCAAAGACCTTTCGGGTTGCACCCGGGCTTTCTGTAGAATGTCCGGGTGAGGATCCACGGCCTAGATTTCACCAGCGCCCCGGGCAAACGCAAGCCGCTGATAGCCCTCGGCTGCACGCTGGACGCGAACGTTCTGCGCGTCGAAGACTCGCACGAAATGACGGACTTCGAGGGTTTCGAAGAGTTCCTGCGCCTCCCCGGTCCCTGGGTCTGCGGAATGGACTTCCCCTTCGGTCAGCCGCGGAGTCTCGTCGAGGCGCTCGGGTGGCCTGCTACCTGGGAAGGTTACGTCGGCAAAGTCGGGGCGATGCAAAAAGAAGATTTCGAAGACGCCATCCGGGCGGACATGGCGCAGCGCCCGAAAGGCAGCAAGTGGCGCTACCGGCTGGCGGATCGGCGTTCGGGCTCCAGCAGCGCCATGATGCTCTTCCGGGTGCCGGTGGGCAAAATGTTTTTCCAGGGCGCGCCGCGGTTGCTCGCCTCGGATGTGAGCGTGATGCCGTGCCGCCCGAACGACAGCGGACGTGTGGCGGTCGAGGCTTATCCAGCCGTCGTCGCCCGCAGATTTCTTGGGCGGACGAGCTACAAGAACGACGAGCGCCGGAAGCAGTCCTCGGAGCAGCAGAACGCCCGGGAGAAGCTGGTCGCGGGCCTGGAGTCCGAGGCTCTGAGAGGAGAGTATGGGCTCACCGTAGAGTTGGACGAGAAATGGCGGGAGAGGTTCGTCCGGGAGCCGGGGGCGGATGCTTTGGACTCTCTGCTATGCGCGGTGCAGGCTGCTTGGGCTTACACACGCCGGGACACGGATTACGGGGTTCCTGAAGAGTGCGACCCTCTCGAAGGTTGGATCCTGGACCCCGCCTTGCTATGCGGAGAGTAGAATTCCAGGAGTAAACGAAGATGGGAGAAACTTCATGGAAAACTCGCCGCTAAGGATTGGAATACTGGGCTTCGCCAACATAGCGCAGAAATCCGTCATACCCGCCGCCGGGGCGTCGGACGCGGTAGAAGTAACCGCCGTCGCCACCCGGGGCGGAAAGAAAACAGGGGAGATCCGTGAGCTAGTCCCCGAAGCCGGCCTCTTCGAAGACTACGGCTCGCTGGTAGAAAGCAACGAGGTGGATGCCGTCTACATCCCCCTACCAAACTCCATGCACGTTGAATGGACACTCAAGGCACTTGAAGCCGGCAAACACGTCCTCTGCGAGAAACCTTTCTCTCTAGAAGCCGCGGGCGCAGAGAAGGCGGTCGAGGTTGCCCGCGAGTTGGGGCTTACGCTCATGGAAGGCTTCATGTTCCGGCTCCACCCGCAGACGTTGCGACTCCGGGAGTTGATCTCAGAAGGCGCCGTCGGCACAATACGTCAAGTCGTGGCGCAGTTCGGCCATCTCTTAGACGACCCTGACGACGTCCGGGGCATCGGGTCTCTAGGCGGAGGCTCGCTGGGGGACGTGGGCTGTTACGCGGTGAGCGGGGTGCGACTGGCTTTTGGCAGCGAACCGCGCCGGGCTTCAGCCTTCGCCCGCTTCGATGAAGACGACGCGGACAGGGAACTCGCCGGTGTCTTGGAGTTCGACGAGGGCGTTGGAATCATCTCGTGCAGCATTTCCAGCGCCCGCCGGGAGCGGTTGGAGATCATCGGCACGGAAGGGCGCATAACTCTCGAAGCTCCTTTCCGGGCGGACAAGGCCGGAGGGGCCATCGAGATAGTACGCAGCGACGAAACCGCATCGGAGAGTTTCGAGCAAGGTGATCCTTACCTGGCGGAGTTGGAAGAGTTCGCCGCAGCAATCCGGGAACAGCGCGAGCCGGCAGTCGGGACCGAGGAGATCCTGGGCAACGCGCGAACCATCGGAGCACTTCTGACGTCGGCCCGCCAGGGA
>JBARZO010000489.1:0-5470 GCA_049650165.1 Rubrobacteraceae bacterium | reverse complement strand
TGGTGCGCGAAACCGAGGTCCATGTGGAGGTGATCCGGCGGGTGGCGGATCGCTTCGCCGCCCAAGATTTCTGGGCCGTAGACGTCATGCGGGCTCCGGTGGCCGGACGCCGGGCCGGAAACCGCGAATATCCGTTGCATCTGGTGCGGGGTGAGTCCGAGTCTTTGAGCGACGAGCGCATTCGGGAGGTCGTGGCGGATGGGTGACATCGGGGAGGTAAGACGGGTCGGGATCTTCGCCAACCCGAAAGTCAGCGAGGGTTACTTCGAGCAGCTCGTCGCGGCGCTTGAGAAGCGGGAAATCGAGATCTCGGAGGTTCGGCCCGAAGATGAACCGGACGGGGCTGCGGACCTGGACCTGGTCTTCGTACTCGGTGGTGATGGGTCGATGCTCCGAGCATCCAGAATATACCCGGATAACGTATTGCTGGGGGTGACCCTAGGCAAAGTGGGATTCATGTCCGGGATGCAGCCGGATGAGATCGAGACCGGCGTAGAGAAGATCTGCGCCGGAGGCCTTCACGTCCAGGAGTACCGGATGTTGGAAGTGAAAGTCGGTGAGGAAGATGAAAGTTATCTCGCCGCCAACGACGCCGTGCTATTGAAACGACGGCCGCACCAGATCGCCTCTATAGACGTCTCGATCGCGGGTGAGGAGTTGTTCGCATTCCGCTGCGACGGCTTTATAGCGGCGACACCGCTCGGGTCCACGGCGTACGCGCTGTCGGCCGGTGGCCCGATAATTTCAGGGGACGCTAAGTGTTACGTGCTCGTGCCGATAGCCCCGCACGCGTTGGTGAGCCGTCCGCTGGTGTTGGGTGAAGAACAGGTGACGGAGTTGAAGTTGGTCGAGCGGGACGCGTTGCTCTCGGTGGATGGCGGCGAGCCGCGGGAGATATCCGAGGGTGAGCGAATCAAGATCAGGCTCTCCAAAGAAAGCGTTAGAATAGGCCGGACTGACGAGTGGACTTGGTGGAGAGCGGTTCGGAGGACTTTCCTGTAGTGCTCACGGAGATATCCGTAGAAAACATAGCGCTCATCGAGGAGGCCACCCTGGAACTTCAGCCCGGCTTGAACGCGATCACGGGCGAGACCGGGGCCGGGAAAACCCTGCTCGCAACGGCGCTCCAGATGCTGCTCGGCAGCCGCGCCCGATCCGAAGCCGTCCGCTCCGGGTCTAAAAAAGCAACTGTGGAAGGGACCTTCATTCTCCCCGAGGATGTCAGAGAGAAGATCTTGAACGAATCACTCGGAGACCTGGCCGAAGAACTTGACGGCGGGGACGAGCTTGCGCTCCGACGCACTCTCACCGAGGATGGTCGCTCGCGTTGCTACGTCGGTGGTATCGCCGTCCCAGTAAAGTCCCTAGCCGCGTTAGGTGAACGGCTCGTCTCGTACCACGGCCAACGCGAACAGGCCCGGCTTACCGAACCCGCTGAACAGCTTGTGATGCTCGACGATTTTCTGGACGATAAAGCTGCGCGTGCCAAAGACGAGCGTTCTACGCTCTGGCACAGCGTCGAACGGGACCGCCGGGAACTGGAAGAACTCAGGTCTTCAGAAGAAGCTCGGCTCCGCGAAGTGGATTTCCTCCGGTTTCAGATCTCTGAGTTGGAAGAGGCTAACTACAATTCCGGGGAGATCTCCGACCTGAAGCGCGAGCGCGACCGGCTCCGCAATATCACGGATCTCTTACAGTCCGCCGCCGCCGCGACGACCGCCCTATCTTCCGAAGAGGGAGGTTCTATAGAAGCTTCCGCCCGGGCCATCACGGAACTAGAGCACGCGGCCCGCTACGATGACGGGCTATCCGGGTTGCTGCAACGGCTTTCAGGGCTCTCGGCTGAGATGACGGACGTGCTCTACGAGCTGCGGTCCTACGTGGATACGTTGGAGGCAGACCCCGGTCGTCTGGAGATAGTAGAAGACCGGCTCGCCGCTATGCGAGAGCTGGAGCGGAAGTACGGGGACGACGTAGAGGGTTTTCTCGAACAATCCCGGGAACGCCTCCGACGGCTGGAAAACTTCGCCGGTGAGACCGCTGAGCTGGAGGCTCGGATCAAGGCTGGAGAGCGTCGGTTAGGCGAGCTGGCGCAGGAGATCACAGCCGGACGCGGGCGGGCGGCGGACCTTTTGGCCTCGCGGGTGCAGGAAAATCTCGCCGGGCTAAACCTCGGCAAGACGACCTTCCGGGCGAAGCTTGTGCCGGCGACCCCCGGGCCATCGGGTGTCGAGCGGGTGGAGTTTGCCATACAGCCAAACCCCGGCGAACCGGAGTTGGCCGTTCGCCGGTATGCGTCTGGTGGGGAGCTCAGCCGGATCATGCTGGCCATACGGCTCGCCCAGGAGCGGGTGGAACCGGGAGCAACCTACGTTTTCGACGAGGTAGACGCCGGTATCGGGGGCGAGACGGCTACCGCCGTCGGGGTCAAGCTGCGGGAGTTGGGCGAGCGAAATCAGGTACTGACTATCACGCACCTGCCCCAGATCGCCTCCGGCGCCGGGTCGCACGTGGTGGTCGCGAAAGAAGAAGCGGAGGGACGGACGATCACGCGCATCGAGCGCGTCGAAGGCGAGGACCGACGTCGGGAACTGGCCCGGATGCTGTCCGGACGGGTCGACCAGGCATCGCTGGCCCACGCCGAAGAACTCCTAACGGTCGAAGGCGAACGTTGAGAAGCCTCCGCTACAGAAGAATCTGGAGTCCGAAGAACTCGGCCCCGTTGGCGGGCCGGGTGGTGCTTGGCATGAAGACGAAAGACATGATCCCGAAGCTGGACGCGACGACCATACCGGTCATAAACCACGAGAACATTGATCGCGTCGCCGCCGAAGCGCTGGCTGAGGCCGGGGTTCGCGCCGTGGTCAATGCGGCAGGGTCTTCGACCGGACATTACCCCAACCTGGGGCCCAGAGTCATGGCCCGATCCGGCATTTACATCTTGGATAATGTAGGGCTCGAAGTCTTTGATCGACTGAAAGACGGACAAGAGATCGAGGTTCGGGGCGACGGCGTCTATCGGTCCGGGGAGCTAATTGCGACCGGAGATCCACTGGACCTCGAAGCCACGGAGAAGCGCCTCCGAGAGAGCCAGGAGGGTGTTGGCGCGGCGCTGGAGAGCTTCGCCCAGAACACGGTGGAGTTCATGCGCCTGGAGCGCGACATCCTATTCTCCACGCTGGACGTGCCGAAGTCGATCTCGCGGAAGATACAGGGGCGACAGGTGCTCGTGGTCGTCCGGGGCTACGATTACCGGCAGGATCTGGCGGCTTTGGGTCCGTATCTACGGGGTGAGCGGCCGTTTGTGATCGGGGTGGACGGCGGGGCCGACGCCGTGAGAGAGAATGGCTGGCGGACGGATCTCATCTTCGGGGACATGGACTCCGTCTCGGACGAGGCTTTGCAGGCCGCGGATCACGTCCTGGTCCACGGCTACGAGAACGGCCACGCGCCCGGTATGGATCGGGTCAAGAAAGCCGGCGTGAAAGGGGCGGAGGTACTCACGGCGCCGGGTCTCTCTGAGGATATCGCCATCCTGGTGGCCGAGCAGTCCGGCGCGGAGTTGATTGTGGCCGTCGGTACTCACGTCGGCCTGGTCGAATTCCTGGACAAGGGTCGCAAGGGGGCTTCCTCTTCGTTCCTGACGCGGCTGAAGGTCGGGGCGCGGCTGGTGGATGCTAAAGGTGTCAGCAAACTCTATCCTTCCCGGGCTTCCGCAGGACAGCTTCTTGCGCTCGTGGTTGCCGGGCTCGTAGCCGTCTCGGTAATTATTTACTCTTCAGAGCCTCTGTACGAGATCTTCCGGATACTGGCTATTAAACTTCGACTATTGCTCGGGGTCTGAGCCGTGCCGGATCTTCGCTACCACGTCATTTCCTTAATCTCCGTCTTCCTCGCCCTTGCAATAGGTGTGTTGCTCGGCATCGCGATGTCCGACCGCGAGATCATCACCGACCAACTCCGGTCCGAGGTGAGCGGCATTCAGAAACAACTCGACGAACAGCAAGAACTCCTCGGAGAGCGTGACGAGGAAATCTCGAACCAGCAACGATATCTGGAAGAAATGTCCGAAGCCATGATCTCCGACAGCCTACAAGGTGTGAACGTCGCCATGATCCGTGGCCCCTGGGCCGACGAGGAGACCGCCCAGGAACTACAGAACGCCATCACCTCCGAAGCCGGCGCCGACCTTACATCTTTCGTGCGCCTCCCCGAGCCAACACCCATCGAAGACCCACCCGAAGCAGCGGTAGATCCCGAAACCGAATACGCCAACGAAGCCCGCGAGGTCCTCGAGTTCGAAGGAGACGCCGAAGCCCCGCAGGTCGTTGTCTTTATCGGGGGCGGTGAAATCCCGGAAGGTGTCCCCGAAGGCTCCGAGGAATCGTTGGATGCGGCCCAGAGAGCCATGTTCGATGTCTTGATTGAATCCGGCGTTCGGGTCATAGCGACTGAACCTTCGGTCTCTACGACACCCCGCAGCGAAATTCCTTTATTTCAGGACTTGGGTATCACGTCGGTAGATAATGTCGATGTGGAAGTGGGACAGGCTTCAGTTGTTCGGCTGGCGAATAGCTTCGAGGACGGTTCTTACGGTACGAAACCGACGGCATCGGCCCTGTTTCCACCTTCGTCCAATTAAGACGCGGCTATGACGCTTCGGACGATAGCGATAGTGCCGGCCCATAACGAAGCCGAACGCATCCCATCCACCCTCGAAGCCCTGTGGAACCTTGAAGAAATCGAACGGGTGATCTTGGTAGACGACGGCAGCCGGGACTCAACGTCAACACTCGCCGCAGCAATGGACGCCGAGGTCTTGGCCGCCGCCGGACCTGGAACACCACGAGGCAAAGGTCATGCCCTGGTCGCCGGACTTTCGCGAGCCCGCCGATACAGTCCGGAGGCGTTCTTGATAGCAGATGCGGACCTCGGAGAATCTGCGATGCACCTCTCCAGCCTGATCATCGAACTCGACGATAGCTCACCCGTTACCATCGCGGCTTTCCCCCCGGCGAAGGGCGGAGGCTTCGGCCTCATCAAAAACTATGCCCGCCGGGAGATCTACCGCCGCACAGGATACTCTCCATCCGAACCACTCTCCGGCCAACGCGCCATACTCTTCGAAGCTTTGGAAACCCTACCCGGCATCGCCCCGGGATTTGGGGCGGAAGTCGGTATGACTCTAGACCTGCTAGCCGCCGACATAAAACCACTGGAGATACCGCTACACCTCGAACACCGACCAACGAACCGCACTGTAACCGGCTTTACCCACCGCGCCCGCCAGGGCTTTGACATACTCCGCGCCCTGCGTGGAAACCGCATCCCGTGGTGACGCCCTCTCTCGTGTTCCTGTCCGGCGTCGCCGTGACCATCGCCAGCCTCGTTCTCCTTGAACCCCGGCTTCCCAAACAACGCAACTTCACCGGAAAAAACATCCCGACAGCCACTGGTATTACTTTTATAC
>JBARZO010000488.1:0-2026 GCA_049650165.1 Rubrobacteraceae bacterium | reverse complement strand
TGTTTTTTCTGGAGTTCGTGGCGAAGTTCGCGCTGGCTCCGGCGAAGCGCCATTATCTGCGCACACATTGGTTGGATGTTCTGATCGTGCTGTTGCCGTTCCTGAAGTTTCTGCGGCTGGCGCGGGTATTGCGGGCGACGCGGGCGCTGCCTATCTTCCGGCTGCTGGTCTTCGGGGGGCGTGGCTCGGAGTCCACCCTGGAGCTACTCCGGCGGCGGAGGTTCGGGCAACTCGGCATCATCTCGGTAATGGTCATCCTGATCGGGGCTTCCGTAGGATACTTGCTGGAGGTCGAAGCCTCCGGCAGCCAGATCGAGAACTTCGGCGACGCCCTTTGGTGGTCGGCCACTACCATCACCACGGTCGGCAGCGAGCTGTATCCGGTCACAGTTGGCGGACGCATCCTGGCTTTCCTGCTCATGATCTACGCTATCGGCGTCTTCTCGTACTTTATCGGGGCCATAGCCTCCGTACTGGTTGATTTTGACACCCGAAAGACGCCACAGAAGGAAGAAGAAGCCGGCGTTCAGCTCACCGAACGAGAGCTCGCATCACTCCGCTCTATCCTCGAAAAAAGCGAAAAACGTTAGTGCAACCGGGTTCTGACGGTTATACTTTGCCGGTTCGCAGAGAACACGACGCGCAAGGGACTTGTTTCTAACTTGGAACTAATACACAGCATCGTAGATTGGATGATAGCTTGGGCGGCAACACCCTACGCGCCACTGGCGCTCTTCATCCTGACGTTCTGGGAGTCGAGCTTCTTCCCGGTTCCGACCGACCCGTTGCTCATCGCAATGGCCGTCGCCGCCCCGGAGAACGCCCTTATCTTCGCCGGGATCTGCACCATCGCTTCGGTAATGGGCGCTGCGCTAGGCTACTTTATCGGCAAGAAGGGTGGCCGGCCCATCGTAGAGCGACTCTTTAACGAGAAGAAAGTGCATGCCGCAGAGAAGCTCTACCAACGCTACGACGTATGGGCCGTCGGGGCAGCGGCGTTCACGCCCATACCATACAAAGTCTTTACCATAACCGCCGGCATCGCCCAGTTGCGCTTCCTACCCTTTATGCTTGTATCTATCGTCGGACGCGGAGCCCGATTCTTTCTACTCGGAATGCTCGTCTACTTCTTCGGACCCCAGATCCAGAACGTCATAGATCAGTATTTCGAGCTTCTGACCATCTCTTTCCTCGTTCTGCTCGTTCTAGGCTTCGTTGCTGTAAGGTATGGTGGCGAGTACTTGAGCCGTAGGAAAGATCCGCAGGAAGAGCGCGTGAGATAGTCAAGTAGTCCTGTCTTCTCACAAACCGCAGAGAGCAGGCTATTCTGGAACTCTTCAGCAGCATCGTGGAATGGCTCGCCTCCTGGGCTTCATCACCCTACGCGCCTTTAGTTCTCTTTGTCTCCTCATTTATAGATTCAAGCTCTATCCCGATACCACCAGAGCCACTACTGATCGCGATGTCCGTATCGAAACCGAGCGCAGCTATCCTCTACGCCGCCATCGCCACCGCCGCGTCGGTGCTCGGGGCGACGTTGGACTACTTTATCGGGCGGATCGGCGGACGCCCACTCGCCGAACGGTTCGTCTCAAAACGACGGATCGAGACTGCTGAAGAGTTTTTCAAGGACCACGGAACCCTGACCACGGGAATCGCCGCCTTCACGCCTCTCCCCTACCCCATCTTCGCCCTGGCCGCCGGGATAACCTATCTGAGTTTATGGCGCTTCGTGCTGGCCTCGCTCGCCGGACGTGGCGCACGCTTTTTCGGGATGGGGCTAGCGATCTTCTTTTTTGGACCTTCGATCCAACGGTTTCTGGAGAATTACCTGGGATGGGCAACCCTTATCGTGGGTGTCTTGCTAGTAGCGGTATATCTAGCAAGCCGTTACTTTAGTTCTCGATTCGACAAAAAAGCCCGGGAAAGATGATAGCCGCACCGTAAGCAAAGAAAAGACGCGGCCCCCGAAAGGAGCCGCGTCACGGTCACACAAACGTCTGTAAGTTTACCTGCTGGCGGTGGC
>JBARZO010000487.1:0-5653 GCA_049650165.1 Rubrobacteraceae bacterium | reverse complement strand
CAATAGACGTTCTATCCGGCTACTTTCGCCCGTCCTTCGCTATCTCTTCGAAAAGAGCGTCGAAGATGTCGTCGCGTTCTACTTTGCGTAGTGGTTCGCCCTTGGAGAAGATGACGCCGTCGTCTTTGCCGCCGGCCACGCCGTAGTCGGCATCGCGGGCTTCGCCGGGGCCGTTGACGATGCAGCCCATCACGGCGACGGTGAAGTGGTCCTCGTAGGGCTTGAGGGCGTCCTCTACTTTGCTGGCCATCCCGATGACGTCGAAGCCTAGGGTGCGGGCGCAGCTTGGGCAGGCTATAACGTTCGGGCCCCGGTGGCGGAGGTCGAGGGAGGAGAGGATCTGGTACGCCACGGGGATCTCCTCTACCGGGTCTTCGGCGAGCGAAACGCGGATCGTGTCTCCGATACCGTAAGGCAGCAGCTGCCCGAAGGCGGCGGCGGTCTTGATCGCACCGTTAACTTTCGTTCCGGCTTCAGTTACACCAAGATGCAGCGGGGCGTCGGAGTGTTCGCGAAACTTCCTGTTGGCTTCGACCATCTCGGGAACGTGGCTCGCCTTGAGAGAGACTTTGAAGTTGTAGAAGTCCATCTCCTCGGCGATCTCGACCTTCTGGATGGCGCTCGCCACGAGGGCTTCTTCCTTCGGTAGGTCCCAGAAACGTTTCTCGACGGAGCCGGAGTTGACCCCGATGCGCATGGCGGTATTTGTCTCCTGACATTTTTCGATCACCTGCCGGTAACGGTCGTCGTTGCCGATGTTGCCGGGGTTTATACGCACACAGGCCGCGCCGGCATCCGCGGAGCCGAGCGCCATCCGGTAATCGAAGTGGATGTCGGCGATCAGGGGTACCGGCGAGCGCCAGATTACCTCGCGGAAGCCATTGAGTGCCTTGGAGCCGTTGACCGAGACCCGCACCAGATCCGCCCCGGCGGCGTTTAGGTCGTAGACTTGCTGGACCGTCGCCTCGACGTCGTAGGTCATGGTGTTCGTCATCGACTGGACGGCAACCTGTGCCCCGCCGCCGATCAGCACGTCGCCTACTTTTATCTGCCGGCTGGTAATCGGGCGCTCTCTTATCGCTGCTTCTGTCATCAGATCAAGGCTCCTCGTGAAGTGCTAGCTGTACAGGTAGTCTACTCTGGGATAAACGGCTGTCCGGTAATGATTTTACTAACGTCTGCGTAAGTTGCGAACAAAAACAGGGTCAGCATCAACGCTAGTCCTAAAAACGCGATCTTGCCCATAGTCTGTGCGCTTACCGGACGCCCAATAACCTTCTCTGCCGCTATAAAGAGCAGATGTCCACCGTCTAACGGCAATATCGGCAGCAGATTCATAATTCCCAGGATAAGACTTATGACAGCCAGAAACAGCGGGAAAGTACCCTGTGAAACCGAGTCGCTGCTCACCCCCACGATCCCGACCGGACCAGAAACGTTCTCGAAGAACGCCAGTTCCCCGGTAATCAACTGATATAGCCCACCAATGTAGGCGACGGTCAGTGTAGCCGTCCGCTCGACGCCCATCCCCAGTGATTGCAGAGGCCCGTAAGTAGTCTTCTCTGCTACGGGTTGAACTCCGACGAGCCCACTCCCAGGGTCCCGTGGGTTCTCTGATAACTGCCCGGAAAACGTTTTCTCTTGTCCGTTTCGCTCGACGACGAGCGTTACGTCCTCGCCCGGTTTTTTAGCGCTGACCGTGTTTTGAAATTTTTCCCAGTCGTCGGTGGAGGTATTGTTTACGCTGATGATTTGATCCCCGGATTTTACACCCGACTCAGCGGCAAAGGTTCCTGGCTCGACCTTATCCACTTCGGTGGTAGCGACCGCCCCTCCGGAGATCAGGAAAGTACCCGCCAGGATCAGCATGCAGGCCACAATGTTTACGGCGGGTCCAGCAAAGATGATCAACGCCCGCTTCCACGGAGGTTTGGCCGGATAGGTATCCGGAGGCAACTCACCCTCCTGCTGCTTTACGCTACCGATGTCTTCCATACCAGCCATCTTCGCGAATCCACCTAGAAGAATTATGCGGAAAGAATATACGGTTTTGCCGAATTTCTTTTTGAAGAGCGCCGGGCCGAAGCCGATTCCGAACTCATCTACCCGGACGCCGAGAGCTTTGGCGGTGAGCATGTGGCCGAGTTCGTGGATGACTATCAGGAAAATCAGGCCAATTAAAGCTACCAGGATGGTCATCGGCTATCTCCGAGTGCACAGCGTGCGGCTTCGTCGCGCGCCCAGGCGTCTACGGCCTCTATGGACTCTATGCTCTGCATTTCTCCGAAGTCGGGAACTATTTCGAGAACCTCCTCGATCAGGTCTGCTATCTGTAAGAATTTTATACGCCGTTCAAGGAAAGCCTCCACAACGACTTCGTTGGCCGCGTTGAGCGCCACCGGATACGCCCCTCCCAACCTGCCCGCCTCGATCGCGAGCGGCAAGCATCGGAACACGTCGTTACGAGGTTCGTCGAAGGTCCAAGAGGCGTTATCGAAGCCCACGCGCTTCGCTCCAACGTCGATCCGCTCCGGGTATAGAAGACCGTAAGATATCGGCAGGCGCATGTCGGGCAACGCAGCGTGCATTATGAGAGAACCGTCTTTAAAGGTGGCTCCACCGTGTACCACGGACTGCCGGTGGACAACTACTTTGACGTCGTCGTAGGGAACGCCGAAAAGGTGGTGGGCCTCTATAACTTCGAGGCCTTTGTTCATCATGGAAGCTGAGTCTATGGTGATCTTGGCTCCCATCTCCCACGTCGGATGCTTGAGCGCATCCTCCGGCCCGGCTTCTAGAAGCTCGGCCTTCTCTTTCTCGAAAAAAGGCCCACCGGAGGCAGTCAGCAGGATCTGGTCTATCTCATCTTCTCGTCTGCCGTCCAGACACTGAAAAATCGCCGAATGCTCGGAGTCTACGGGTAGCAAGCGATCACGAGGAGCGATGTTCATTACCCACTCCCCGCCGGCGACGAGTGACTCCTTATTAGCCAGGGCAACCAGGTTGCCGGTCTCTAAAGCACCGACGGTGGCAGAGAGGCCGGCGAAACCTACGATGCCGTTGAGCACCACGTCTACCGGTATCTCGGACAAGGTCCGCGCAGAGCCGGGTCCCAGAGATATTTCCGCCCTACTGCCATCGAAGTCTGGGGCTTCGGGTTCGACTTCTAGAGCCAGATATTGCGGCCTGAACTCCTCCGCCTGTTGTTTTAGCAGGTCGGCATTGGAACCTGCGGACAGGGCTACTACCTCGAAGCGGTCGGGATGGGCGCGCACGACATCCAGGGCTTGACGACCGATGCTTCCAGTAGAGCCTAGTATTGTGAGACGTTTTCTCACTCCGGGAATTTAGCTGCTGAGGGTTTCATAAAAATAGAGAGACGTAGTATACCGCGGGTGCGGTAAAAAGAAGGCTATCTATCCGGTCAAGCATTCCACCGTGTCCGGGGAGGCTGTCGCCGAGATCCTTGAGATCCAGTATGCGTTTCAGAATTGATTCGAAGAGGTCGCCGCTCTGGGCGAATACCGAGATCACTGCCCCGACCAGCGCGGCTTTGAGTATGCCGAACTCCAGAAATTGATACATTCCCCATCCCACGACGAGAACGGTTACCAGCAGTCCTCCGATGGCTCCCTCGACGGTTTTCTTGGGACTGAGGCTCGGAAATAGCAGATGATGGCCGAAAAAGCGGCCCGCGAAGTAGGCGCCGGAGTCGGAGATCCAGGGTCCCGCAACGGCCACCAGGATGAGAAACAAACCATTAGGCAACTTCGCGATTAGTCCTATATGGGCCATCGGAACCCCGACCCAGAGCGCCATTAACAGCAGCGCCAGTAGCGCCCGGAGCGTACGGGCTTCGGGCCGACCGGTTAGCCAGAAAAGGGACCAGGGGAGGCTGAGTACCGCGCCGGCCAATATACCGCCCTGTCCGTAGGGTATGGAAAGGAGTACGGGTATTATGCCGGCGCCCAGGGCCGCAGGGAACGGCAGCGGATTTAGAGCCAGGGCCAGCTCGCGGGCGCCGAGACCCACCACGACCAGCACGACGGCAAGGACGGCCCAGGGACCTAACAAAATGGCCCCCAGAACTATGGGAGCCAGTATAAGGGCGGTTACGGTCCTCCGGCGGAGCAAAGCCTATACGCCACCCCGGCGCCGGGACCGGGAGGCGAATGAATCTATCGCCCGGCGAAACTCTTCGGGAGAAAAGTCCGGCCAGAAGGTATCCGTCACGTAAAACTCGGCGTAGGCAATCTGCCAGAGAAGGAAATTGGAGACACGGAGCTCTCCGCTGGTCCGGATCACGAGGTCCACTTCCGGCGCCTCCGGCGCGTACAAGTAGCAGGAGAAAGTCGTCTCGTCTACATCCTCGGGTTGGAGGCCGTCGGAGATCATACGCCGAGTGGCGTCCACGATCTCGGACCTCCCGCCGTAATTTAGCGCTATGTAAACGTCGAGCTTGTCGTTTCCAGCGGTAGCTTTCTCGGCCTCCGCGACCGCCTCGCGGACCGAATTTGGAAGTTTGTCCAGGCGTCCGAGAAAACGTAGCCGCGCCCCACGTTCGTTCAGCTCGGGGACTTTGGCCCGGGCGGTGTCCAGAAAGAGCTGCATGAGGGTGCCCACTTCATCCTCGGGACGGGTCCAGTTTTCGGTCGAGAAGGCGTAGAGGGTCAGCGTCTTTACTCCAGCCTCACCCGCCGCCTCGATGAGCGGTTCGAGGACCGAAACGCCGGCGCGGTGGCCGGCGGCCCGCGGCAGCCAGCGTCGCTGCGCCCAGCGTCCATTGCCGTCCATGATGATGGCTACGTGACGCGGTTTATCTCCCGGGTCCAGACGCGTTAGGAAATGACCGGTAGAACCGGCCGGATGTTTCTGCACGGGTTCCAGGGCTCAGACCTCCAGGAGTTCGGATTCTTTATCCGCGAGGAGCGCATCTATGCGCTGGACGTAGTCGTTGGTGAGGTTTTGGAGCTCGGTCTCAGCCCGACGTTCGTCATCCTCGGAAACCTCGCCTTCTTTGCGCAACTCATGTACGTCGCGCATCTCGTCCCGGCGGACGTTTCGGATCGAGACGCGGCCTTCCTCGGCCATGCCACGTGCCATGCGGATCATATCCCGCCGACGTTCCTCGGTCAGCTCGGGGATTGGGAGGCGAATGATTTTGCCATCGTTCTGCGGGTTGAGCCCGATGTTGGCGTTGTCGATGGCCCGTTCGATCTGCTTTAAGGAGCCAGGGTCGAAGGGTGTAACGGTCAACAAGCGCGGCTCTGGAACGCCCACGTTAGCGACGCTTCTAAGCGGCATCTGGGAGCCGTAAACCTCTACCTCTACACGGTCCAGGATAGAAGGGTTGGCCCGGCCCGTGCGGATGGTCCCGAACTCCCGCTTTACGGACTCCAACGCCCCTTGCATTCGCTGTTCGGCCGCCGTTAAGTCAATAATATCGGACATCTCTGCTCCTCCGGCTTACGCTCGGTCGCCGGGCCCGCCGTTCCACACCACGGAGCCCACATGTTCTCCCTGCAAAATGTTACGCAGATTTCCCGGTTTAAGTATATCGAAAACTACGATGGGCAGGTTCTCCCCACTACACAGCGTGGCGGCCGTATGATCCATGACAGCCAGGTTCTTCGAGAGCAGGTCCATGTAGCCC
>JBARZO010000486.1:0-3631 GCA_049650165.1 Rubrobacteraceae bacterium | reverse complement strand
GCATAGAGCTTGGAGACAGCGTGCTGGAGTTCATAGAGAACGATTCTATAAAAGCGGAGTTTCATAGGAGGATACAGCGCCTGATCAACCAGGACTACCTGACGGGTTTGCTCGCCAAAAACCGCTTCGACGAGAAGTTCGAGCAATCCTTGAAGGTCTGCGAAGACGAAGGGTACGCGTTGAGCGTCTTGATGGCCGACATAGACAACCTCAAGAAGATCAACGACACCTACGGACACTTACTCGGAGAATTCGTCGTAGGTGAGATCGGGCGCATCATCCAAAAGTCACTCCACTCCGAAGAGCTATACGCCACCCGATTCGGGGGTGACGAGTACCAGGCGATACTACCCCGCCTTACCAAAGAAGAAGCCCTGGAAGTGGCCGAAGAGATCCGTCGCCGCATCGAAGAGTACGCCTTCGAGCGCGAAGGCGTGTGCGCAAACCCGACCATCTCCCTCGGGACCGCGGCCTACCCCGAAGACGGCGCCACGCGCGAGGCTCTTACCGAAGCCGCCGACAGAGCCCTCTACCGGGCCAAGCATGCCGGCGGCAACACCGTCTGCGAGTAAGCGCCTATTCTTTCTACGGCTTCAAGGCGAACTCGAAGTCTGCAGCTTGTTCAACGGCGCGGGCTGCCTGCAGCAGAAGCGGCTCGGAGAAGTAGTCACCCATTAGTTGGATGCCGACGGGCAAGCCTTCCGAGAGTCCGCCGGGGACGCTGATCGCCGGTATCCCGGCGAGGCTGGCGGGGACGGCGCAGATATCCTGCAGGTACATGGAGAGCGGGTCGTCCGTCTTCGCCCCGAGCTCGAAGGCTACCGAGGGAGAGGTCGGGGAAACCAGGATGTCGTGCCGGCTGAAGGCCGCCCGAAAGTCCTCGATTATCCTGGTGCGGACTTTCTGGGCTTGGGAGTAGTAGGCATCGTAGTAGCCACTGGAGAGGGCGTAGGTGCCGAGCATGATCCTGCGCTTCACCTCGTCCCCAAAGCCTTCCTCCCGGGTCTTTCGATACATCTCGTGTACACCGTCCGCCGGAACCCGGAGCCCGTAACGCACGCCATCGAAGCGGGCCAGATTCGATGAGACCTCGGCCGGGGCGATAATGTAGTAGGCCTCTAGGGCGTAGTAGGCGTGCGGCAACTCTACCTCCCCCACCTCGGCCCCGGCTTCTTCGAGTTGGTGGGCTATCTTGCCCGTAACCTCGCGCACGCCGGAATCTATCCGGTCGTCCATCAGTTCGGTCACGACGCCGACCCGTAGGCCGGAAACGCCATCTTCGAGGCCCGCCAGGTAATCCGGGACTTCGACGTTCGCACTCGTGGAGTCAAGGGGATCGTGGCCGGCGGTCGCTTGGAGCAGGAGCGCCGCATCCCGCACGTCACGGGTGAGAGGTCCGATCTGGTCGAGCGAAGACCCGAAGGCGATGAGCCCGCTCCTCGAAACCCGACCGTAAGTCGGCTTGAGTCCAACGATCCCACAAAGCGCCGCCGGCTGACGCACCGAGCCTCCGGTGTCCGTCCCCAAAGCCCACCAGCCCTCCCCCGCGGCCACCGCAGCAGCAGAGCCGCCCGAGGAGCCGCCCGGCACCCGGTCCAGATCCCAGGGATTGCGTGTAGGCCCGTAGGCGGAGTTCTCCGTCGAGGAGCCCATGGCGAACTCGTCACAGTTCGCCTTGCCGACCACGACCATATCCTCGCCAAAGCTCTTCAGAGCCGACGCGTCGTAGAGAGGTTCAAAGTTCTCAAGAATTTTGGAGCCGCAGGTGGTCCGCACGCCGCGAGTAGAGAGGACGTCCTTTACCGCCAACGGTACGCCCTCCCAGAGCTTTATTCCTCCGTTCTTCAGGCGTTCGTCTATTTTGTCTGCGCGGTCGAGGGCAAGTTCCGGGGTGGTGGTCACGAAAGCGTTTACGTCGTCTTCTACCTCTTCGACGCGATTGTTGGCAGCCTCTGCGGCCTCGCGGGCGGAGACCTCGCCGGACTCTATTTTCTGAGCCAGTTCGTACGCGGTGAGGTCGAGCATTAGTCTATCCTCGGCACGGAGAACAGATCGTCCGCTGGTTCCGGCGCGGGGGCGAGGGCTTCTTCGCGCGGCAGCTCGCTGCGCGGCTCGTCCGGGCGGAGGACGTTCGTGAGGTTTAGCGGGTTTGCTGTTGGTGGGACGTCGGTGAGATCCAGCTCCCCGATCTTGTCTATGCTCTCTAGAATGGCCCCGAGCTGGCTACCCATTCTCTCTATCTCCTCGTCCGTCAACCCCAACCTTGCCAGGTTGGCAACGTGGCGCACCTGCTCTTCGGATATCATCTTCTAGCCTCCACGTTCGTATACAGAGTGCCCTATCTTAGCGCACCGTTTACGAGGAGACCGAGCTATTACTCAGGGTTTTGCCTGCCAGCGCTAGGAGCCGTTCAACGCTTCTTCAGCTAGGCGAGTTCCCTCCACCATGTTTGCGAGCTTTTCGTAGGAGACTTCCCAACTGCGGGTGCGCAAACCACAGTCGGTGTTGACCTCGATGCGCTCCGGTCCCAGCACGCTAGCTGCGTATAGAATGCGATCGCGCACCAACTCCGGCGGCTCGATGAAGTCCGTGTGGATGTCTATTACCCCAAGCCCGATCTTGCCATCCCAAGTGCTCTCCCGGAACTTGTCGAGAATAGCGTAGCCAGGACGCTCTTCGGCCTTTGTACCGGTCTCTAAAGCGTCGCGGTTGGAGAACTCTAGCTGTAGCTCGTAGCAGTCGTCCAGCTCCTCAATGTGGGGAAAAAGGCAACTGTAGTCCGAGAAGCAGATGTGCATGGAGCAGCGGGCCTCGACTCCCTCGCGAGTCGCGTTGAAGGTCTCGACGACGAGTGGAACCTCTTCGCGGCGGGTGGTGGCGGCGGGCTCGTCTATCTGGACCCAGTCTGCCCCAGCCTCGACGATACCGGCCATATTAGGCCGCACCACGTCACGGGCGGCATCCACCCCGAACGCGAGGCGTGCCTCGGAGCGTCGCTCCGCCGATGCCCCCAGCAGGCTACTCTCTCCGGCATAGTACTCGTCGTAGGACCAATCCATGATGGTGTAGGCGCCGGTAAAAGGAACTTTCACTACCCGATCGGTGTTGCTGCGGACGAACTCGTACTCTTCGAGGTCGTAGACTGCCTCTACGAGTGGTTTCTCGATCACGGCGGATTTGGTATAGTACTTGTTGTCCCAGGAGCGTACGGTCCCACGGGCCTCGAAGCCCTGGGCGTGCTTTACCGCGTGGTCGTACATCTCACTGCGGCGCTGCTCGCCGTCGTAGACCACATCCAGCCCAGAGCGTTCCAGAAGGCGGATGCCGTAGAGGGCCGCGTAGTCCTGAATCTTCGCCCTGTTTTCGTTGGAGAAATTCTCTCCTCGGCTGAGTATCTCCGTGAGCTCTTCGGTGTTTATCCCGAGACTTTCACCCCATTTCCTGGCGTACTCTATGTCCGTTTTTTCAACGGAGCGGCCAGCGATGGACTTCACGCGCCAGCCGGGTTTGGCGAGGCTACCGATCTCCCGCGTTACGAACCTGACTTCGCCCATGCTACTGTTCCTCCTTCAAGATGCGGGCCGCTTCGCCGAGACGAAGCACCTTCTCCCGGGCTATCTTCTCCGGCACG
>JBARZO010000485.1:0-5944 GCA_049650165.1 Rubrobacteraceae bacterium | reverse complement strand
CTGCACCTGCGAGCTTCGCCGCCGCTACTTCCCCGAGGACGAAACCTGGACGGTAGAGGAAGGCAACGCCCTGGACCGCGAATACGTCGAGTCCCTGGGCGAGTTCGATATCGTGTACTCCTGGGGCGTGCTGCATCATACGGGGGACATGTGGCTGGCGCTGGAAAACGCCGCCCGGCCTGTAACAGTCGGGGGGCGGCTATTCGTCGCCATCTACAACGACCAGGGCGGCACCTCCCGACGCTGGCGCAAGGTCAAGCAACTATATATTTCCGGCGAGAAAGGCCGCAAAGCTGTTTCAGCAGTCTTTGTTCCTTACTTCGTCGTCGGCGGGCTGGTCAAGGATTTATTGCGGGGCCGCAGCCCAATGGCACGTTACACCGAGTATAAGAAGTCCCGAGGCATGTCGCGGACCCACGACTGGCACGACTGGCTCGGCGGCTACCCGTTCGAGGTCGCAAAGCCGGAGGAGATCTTTGCTTTCTACCGGGATCGAGGCTTTACGATGGACAGGCTCATAACCTGCGGCGGCGGGCTCGGCAACAACCAGTTCGTGTTCACTCGCGACTCGTAAGTACAGAATCGTTCAGCCCTGAAGATCGCCTTTCTCACCCGCTCCCTGAACCCCGGCGGCGCCGAACGCCAGCTCGTCAACCTGGCGACCGGCCTCCACACCCGAGGCTACCATGTGCTAGTCGTCCCACTCTACGCCGGTGGATCGCTGGAAGGCGAGTTGCGCCGCGCCGGGGTGCCGGTGCACTCTCCGAAGAAGAAAGGCCGGTGGGATTTGGCAGGATTCCTCGGGCGCCTGGTACGGATCTTGCGCCGGGAGAAGCCCGATGTGCTCCACGGCTATCTCGGCGGACCCAACGTGCTGACGGTTGCGCTAAAGTTGTTCGTGCCCCGGGCAAGCGTGGTCTGGGGACTGCGTGGCGCGGCACTCGACCTAGCTCGCTACGACCGCTTCTCTCGGCTCGTGCTCCGGGCCGAGTCACTGCTGGCGCGGTTCGCGGATCTCGTTATCATAAACTCCTATGTGGGCCGGGACTTCGCTATAAAGCGCGGTCTCCCACCGGAGAAGCTGGTCGTCATCCCTAACGGCATAGACACCATCAGGTTCCGTCCAGATCGCGAGGCTGGTCGCCACGTCCGCGCCGAGTGGAAGGTAGACGAGTCACAGAAACTAGTAGGCTTGGTGGCACGCCTCATACCCATCAAAGACCATTCCAACTTTCTCCGAACGGCGGCTCTCCTGGCGAAAAAACGAGAAGACCTGAGCTTCGTCTGTGTCGGCGACGGCCGACCGGAGTACCGTGACGGGCTGCACGCGCTGAGCCGGGAGCTTGGTCTGGAAAAGCGACTGATCTGGGCGGGGGCCAGGGATGATACACCAGCCGTCTTCAACGCCCTGGACGTAGCGGTGTCCTCATCTTACGGTGAGGGATTTCCAAACGCGGTAGGCGAGGCGATGGCCTGCGGTGTGCCTTGCGTCGTAACCGACATCGGAGACTCCGCCGCCATCGTGGGCGACACGGGCCTCGTCGTTCCGGCCCGAAACTCGGAAGCGCTGGCACAGGGGATTGAAGGAGCTTTAGAACTCTCCACAGAATCCGAGGCGCGGCGGCGAGTTGTAGAGGATTTCAGCATCTCCGCGCTCGTCTCGGCCACGGAGGCCATGCTCTCGGGCCTGAAGCCGTGACCGGGGGGCTCGACAATAGAACGCCGTTGAAGATTGCGCATGTCATCACCGGCCTCTCCACCGGCGGCGCGGAGATGGCACTCTACAAGCTACTTTCGCAGATGGACCGCGAAGCGTTCGACCCCGAAGTGATCTCGCTGACAGATGCCGGCGAGGTCGCGGAGAAGATCCGTCAGCTCGGTATCCCCGTACAGGCACTCGGGATGCGCCGGGGTGTACCGAATCCCCTGTTCGTGATTCGCCTCGCCCGGCTCCTGAGAAAAACCCGGCCGGACGTTGTGCAGACCTGGATGTACCACGCCGACCTCGTAGGCGGCCTCTCCACGAAACTCGCCGGGAGCCCGCCCGTGGCCTGGAACGTCCGCCACAGCCACCTCGACCCGCGCCACACCAACCGCACCACGCTTCTGACGGCCCGGGCTTGCGCGCTGCTCTCGGGACTCCTACCCCGGCGCATCGTCTGTGTCGCAGAGGTCGCCCTTTGGGCACACGTCGGACTCGGCTACGACGCCGGGAAGATGGTCGTGATCCCCAACGGCTTCGACCTTTCGCTCTTCTATCCTGATCAGGAAGCGCGAAGCTCCGTTCGCGAGGAGCTGGCCCTTCCTACCGACACACCCCTCGTCGGGCTCGTGGCCCGATCCCACCCGGACAAGGACCACTCCAACTTCTTGGAGGCGGCTTCCCCGGTACACGCCGCAAATCCCGAAACGCACTTCCTGCTCTGCGGCGAGGGCGTAGACCCGCAGAACACTCCGCTCGTTCGGCAGATAGAGAACCGCGGCATCCGGGACCGCTGCCACCTGCTCGGCCGCCGCGAGGATACGCCCCGGCTCACGGCGGCCCTGGACGTAGCAGTGTCCTCTTCGAGCAGTGAAGGCTTTCCAAACGCGGTGGGCGAGGCGATGTCCTGCGGTGTTCCCTGCGTCGTCACCGACGTGGGAGATTCCGCCGCCATCGTTGGCGACACCGGCGGCGTCGTGCCGGCCCGAGACCGGGTTGCGTTGGCCCGGGGAATCGGGGAGGTATTGGCCCTGGAAACTGCGGCCCGGCGCGACCTCGGCGAACGCGCGCGGCGCCGCATCAGGGAGCATTATTCTCTGGAGAGCGTCGCCTCCGCTTACGAAACTCTGTACCGGGAGATGGTCCCAACCCCTCGAAACAAGCGACCGGCTTGACTTTAGTCCGGCGCGGCTCTTAAATCCGGTGCGTTGTTGCACCCTTTGATCTACGCTTCCGAAGCGAGTTGGTGAGCTTTTATGTGCGGGATAGCCGGGTTCTTTTCACCAGGCAGCGCAAAAAAAGAAGCGGAGCAAACGGTCCGGCGCATGACCGACGCCCTGGTCCACCGCGGCCCCGACGACGGCGGCGTGTGGGAGGATCAGAGGTCGGGCGTGGCACTGGGCAACCGGCGGCTCGCCATCGTGGACCTCTCTCCCGAAGGACACCAGCCGATGTGCTCCGCCGACGGACGCTACGTGCTGGCGTTCAACGGTGAGATCTACAACTTCCCCGCCCTGCGCGCGGAACTGGAACAGCTCGGCCACGGCTTTCGGGGCCACTCAGACACCGAGGTGATGCTCGCCGCGTTCACGGCGTGGGGCTTGGAGGCTGGGCTGGGGCGCTTCAACGGCATGTTCGCCTTCGCGCTCTGGGACCGCCAGGAACGCGTCCTGCACCTGGCGCGTGACCGCTTCGGTGAGAAGCCTCTCTACTACGGCTGGATGGGCGGCACGCTACTGTTCGGCTCGGAGCTCAAGGCACTGCGGGCGCACCCGCGCTTCCGGGGCGAGGTCTCGCGCGACGCCCTGGCGCTGTACCTGCGCCACAACTACGTTCCGGCCCCGTACTCGATCTATGAGGGCGTCTGCAAGCTGCCGCCGGGCACCCGCATGACGATAAATGAGGCCGGCGAAACCTCCGAACCAATCCCGTACTGGTCGGCGCGGCGGGCTGCGGAGCGCGGCGTGGCGGATCCCTTCGGCGGCTCCGAACAGGAGGCCGTGGACGCGCTCGACGCCGTGCTGAGCGACTCGGTCGGGATGCGGATGGTCGCCGACGTGCCGCTCGGCGCGTTTCTCTCCGGCGGCATAGATTCCTCCACCATCGTCTCGCTTATGCAGGCGCAGAGCGATCGTCCGGTTAAAACCTTCTCTATCGGATTCCACGAAGAAGCGTACAGTGAGGCCGAGCACGCGAAGGCCGTGGCCCGCCACCTCGGCACGGAGCACACAGAACTGTACGTCACGCCGCGAGAGGCTCTGGAAGTTGTTCCAAAACTGCCGACGCTCTACGACGAACCGTTCGCGGACTCGTCCCAGATCCCGACCTACCTGGTCTCTGAGCTGGCCCGGAAACACGTTACGGTGAGCCTCTCCGGTGACGGTGGAGACGAGCTCTTCGGCGGCTACCGACGATACGCCCTGGGCCAAGACCTATGGCGCAGAATCGGCTGGATGCCGTCCGCAGGACGCCGCGCCGCCGGGCATGCGATCTCTTCCATACCCGTCGAGATTCTGAACAAACGCCTCGCCCGCCTCGCGCCCTTGGCGGGCCGCTACGGCCATTCCGGCGAAATGGGCGACAAGCTGCACAAGCTGGCGGAGATACTAACCGCGGACGACCCGGAAGACTTGTACCACGGGCTCGTGTCGTACTACAGAGACCCCGCCGGAATCGTACCCGGATCTGTAGAGCCGCCAACAGCACTCACCGACCGTTCCCGCCGGGCGGATGTTGACAGCTTCGCGCACCGGATGATGTATCTTGACTCTGTGAGCTATCTGCCGGACGACATCCTGGCGAAGGTAGACCGGGCCAGCATGGGCGTGAGCCTGGAGGCCCGGGTGCCGATGCTCGACCACCGCGTCTACGAGCTCGCCTGGAGCCTGCCACCCTCTATGAAGACGCGCGACGGTGCGGACAAGTGGATCCTGCGTCGGGTGCTCGATCGTTACGTGCCGCGAGAACTGGTCGAGAGGCCCAAAATGGGCTTCGGTGTGCCGGTTGGCGCGTGGCTCCGCGGCTCCCTGCGTGAATGGGCCGAAGGGTTATTGGACGAGAAACGACTTCGGGATGAAGGATTCTTCGAACCGTTGCCGATCCGGGAGAAATGGTCCGAGCACTTGTCGGGTAGTCGTAACTGGCACGCCCACCTCTGGGGCGTACTGATGTTCCAGGCGTGGCTGGAGACGGCTTGAGCTGGCGCGTGGTCTCGGTCGTTGGGCTCGGGTACGTGGGCTTGCCGGTCGCCGTAGCGCTCGGCTCCGCCTACGAAACGGTCGGCTTCGACGTAGACCCGGGGCGCATCGGCGAACTTAGGGAAGGATACGACCGGACCGGGGAGGTGACGCGGGAGGAGATCAAGATCTCCGGCGTGCTGTTTACGGGCCGCATAGACGACTTGAGTGAGGCGAACTTCCACGTGGTCGCCGTCCCAACTCCCATAGATGATGCCAACCGGCCCGACCTCTCCCCGCTACTGGCGGCATCGGAAACGGTCGGAAAGGCGCTCCGTCCCGGGGCCGTGGTGGTGTACGAATCGACCGTCTATCCAGGAGCTACCGAGGAGGAGTGCGTGCCCGTGCTCGAAGCTGTCTCCGGCCTCCGGTGCGGCGTTGACTTTACGGTCGGCTACAGTCCCGAGAGGATCAACCCGGGCGACAAGGAGCACTCGTTTACCAGGATCACGAAGGTCGTCTCCGGTCAGGACGCCGAGACGCTGGACGCGGTGGCGGAGGTTTACGGGGCCGTGGTCGAGGCGGGGGTACATCGGGCGCCGAGCATAAAAACCGCCGAGGCGGCGAAGGTGATCGAGAACATCCAGCGTGACCTGAACATCGCCCTGATGAACGAGCTGGCCCTGCTCTTCGACCGGCTGGGCATTGACACTAACGAGGTCTTGGCGGCGGCGGCGACGAAATGGAACTTCGTCAGGTTCAAGCCGGGGCTCGTCGGCGGCCACTGCATCGGGGTCGACCCTTACTACCTGACCCACAAAGCCGAGAAACTCGGCTACCACCCGCAGGTGATCCTGGCGGGCCGCCGCATCAACGATGGTATGGGCAAGTTCGTCGCCCAGCGGACGGTGAAGGAGATGATAAAAGCCGGACACGACGTGTCGAACTGCAAGGTGACGGTGCTGGGCCTGGCGTTCAAAGAGGACTGCCCGGACCTCCGCAACTCGCGTGTAATAGACATAATCCGGGAGTTGGAGGACTACGGCTTGAGCGTCCAGGTCCACGA
>JBARZO010000484.1:0-3742 GCA_049650165.1 Rubrobacteraceae bacterium | reverse complement strand
CCTCGCCGTGCTAGCAGCCCTGGCACTGGTTGCCATTCTAAGCTCCCTGGCAGTTCACGCTCCCGAGCGCAGACTCTCGGCGAGGGCAGGGGCAGCAGCGATCGCTGTCGCTGCTGCGATTCTCGCGCTGTCCCTGATCGGTACACAAGCGTGGGCGGCCCTAGATCTGGCCGCAACCCCGGAGCCGGCCAGCACGCTAACATCGGAGGTGGCGGAAGCGGGCGAATGGCTCCGAGAACACAACTCGGGGGGTAGGATCCTCCCTACCCCCTCCTACGAGTCCACCACGAGCCGTGGAATGCTCGCCCTGGGCGGCTACGACGGCCTCCAAGCCTACCCGGAACGTCGGGTACGAACTCCCCGCTCTCTACCTCCTGGTGGCGCCCAGGAAATAAAAGACGTCCGCTGGATGCTTCTCAACCCGCAAAGCGAACGCTCCAAAGACATTATCAAGGAGCACGACTTGCGCTATGCCGTCCTCTCCAAGAGCTATCCAGGCGCGAATCTAGCCGCATTTGAGAACGGACCATACCGTAAAGTTTTCGAAAACGAAGCCGTCGTCATCTTCGCACCCTTGGGCGCCGGATCTCGGTGAAATCAATCCGGCGCCTACATCGGTGTCCGATGGGAAGCGGCAGCGTTTGCCTAAGCCTCTCCTCTAAACATCATCCCGTCGAGACCAGTGATCTTCGGTCACCTCTGTCTCGGCGACTTCGAACGTCGTGGCGTGCCCGACAAAGTTCACGTGCTCGTTGACCGCATAGAGTGCCTGCGGCGCGCACAGAAAGACTGAGAGCGCCTCATCGTAGGCGAGTTGGTCCATCTCGGCGTCGAGACCGTTGAGCTTCTCGGGGTCTATCTCCCGCACGTACTGCTCCATAAGACTCTCGAACTCCGGGACTGGCGGACCCGCCCGGAAAGCTCCACCGGAATGGTAGAACCAACTGTGCATAAAGGCTGCCGGCGCGTCGGCGGTCAGGTCGAACCAGGCGTGAACCAGCAGGTCGAAGGGGAGTTCCATAGTTTTCTCGACGAACGAGTGTTGTGCCGTCAGGATGTCTTCCATCGGGATGGAAATGACATCTACCTCGATCCCCAGCGCCGAGCGGAAGTCGTCAGCAAGCAGGTTCGCCAGGCCTTCGAGGTCCGCCGGGGTCGCGAGCCGGAGCGCACGTCCCTCGGGGTAGTTAGCCTCTTGCAAAAGCTTCTTCGCCTCGTCCGGGTCGTGCGGGTACGGTTCTTTTTCTTCCGAGTAGCCTGCCGCGTAGTGCGGTATGAGTCCGGCGAGCGGGTAAGCGTAGCCTTTGAAACCTTCCCGGATCAGCTTTTCCCGATCCACGGCCAGGTTTAGCGCCTTGCGGGCTCGCGCGTCACCGAAAGGCTCAGCATCTCGGTTTATAACGCAGGCCAGGATGCGCATCGCGTCGGTGGTTACCAGACGGGCGTGCTCGGAGTTCTCTACCTTCTCGGCGTCGGCGGGCGCCACCTCGGTGACGATGTCCATCTCGCCTTCGGTGTCGCACACGAGGTCGAGCGCCTCGGCGGGTGAGATGTCGTTTCGGAAGATCACCTTCTCCAGGCGTGGGCCACGCTCTTTGTTCCAGTGATCGGTAAAGGCTTCGAGCACGACGCGATCGCTACGGTCTTCCCGCGTGTCGAGCCAGATGGCGTTGAGCGGATCAGCATTGATGATGGCGATTTCGTTCTCCAGCGAAGAGTAGCCCTCGGCGAGGGTGAATGGTCCGGTGCCCCACGGGCCCGGCGCATCGATTATTCACCAGTGGCCTTCGCCGGTACCCCGTTTCCGGTAGCCAAACCCTTCTTCGTCCCAGAAGCGGGTGCTCGGAATATGGAAGCCCCGGAACTTGCCCAGGATCAAACCGTCAGGTTCTGGAAAGTGCATCCTCAACGTGTAGTCGTCCACCATCTCCAGCCGGGTATCCGGGTGGAAGTTGAGCGAGGTCCCCGGCGGGTGCGGCGCCTTCCACCGCTGAACCTCCTCGAACGCCCGCTTGAAAGAGTGCGCGTTGCACTCCTCTCCATCTTGGAACTTCACACCCCGGCGCATCTTCACCTCGAACGTGGTGTCGTCAACCCACCGGGACTCCTCCATCGCAGCCCCGACAAGATGCCCCTCGGAATCGGTGCGAACGGGTTCCTCCATCGTATTCCAGGTGATGTACAACCAGTTCAACGGGTGCGGGTCATAGACATTTATGGTGCCTACAGGCATGCGCTGCTCCTGGGCAGCCGTCGACTGTTGAGTGGTTTGACTCGCCATGTTCCTCCTCTGTTATTTTCCCTACCTTGGACAGAGTCTACCAGAGGACTCGGAGCAAACGCAAACGGCAAACCGTATAGACCGCTTATAAATGGCGGGCCACTCTAGCCTCTAATTCAACGGTCGGTCAACGCCAGTTTGGCGGCAAAGGCGGCGAACGCGCCGGCGAAGTTCCGTTGCATCCAACGTGTCATGCGCTCGGAGGAGAGTACGTGGCTGCGCACTGCGTTGGCGGCGAGGCCGTAACCGACGAAGATCACGAACGTCAGGGCCATGAAGGTCGTGCTAAGTATGCCCATGCGCATTAGTGCATCCGGGGCTGAGGCGGGAACGAACTGCGACAGAAAAGCCAGAAAGAAGATCGACAGCTTGGGGTTCAGTATATTGATGAGCCCACCCCGAAGAATTATGGTACCCAGGTAACGGCTAGATCGCCGTTCTGAGGCTGTTGCAACATCCACCCCGTCGGATTCCGAGAGCGCGAGTGTCCCGGTCTCGCGCCACAATCCCCAGGCTAGATAGAGCAGATAGGCGACGCCCAAAATCTTGACGAACTGGAAAGCAACCGCGCTGGCATGCAGCACGGCGGCGAGGCCCAATATGCTGGCGAGCAGGTGCGGAACGATGCCGAGCGTGCAACCGAAGGCGGCGGCTACGCTGGCCCGTCTTCCGCGAAACACCCCGTAAGAGAGCGTGTAGATCACGCCCGTCCCAGGCACCAGAACGACAACTAGAGCCGTCGCCAGGAACTCCACGCTAATTACGTCCAGTAATCCTGTCACAGGGAGATTCAAAGTATTGAGGATTGGCTCCATATTTCGTGTTCACGATCGTTCGAGGCCTAACTCCTGGTCCGTGGCATGGTGACCGTACTTGTCCTGCGGCGGCCAGGGACGGGTCTTCCAGTCGGGTTCGAAAACGAACGAAGAGCTGGCGCGTCCCGGAAGCAGGGCGCCGTTCCCCGCGCCCTTTGCGTAGTCGTAATAGAGCTTCACGACCCGCTCCTCTGTCACCTGCTGGGCGGCGGGATGCGCGAGGCAGGCGTCGCGCCAACGGCGCACGCGATCGTACCCTTCATCGGGCGGCAGGTCGAAGTCCTCGTAGTACTCCAGGAACCAGAACCGCATAAAGAACGGCGTGAACACCGTCTCAGCAAACCCGAAATCCTCGAAAAGGAACGTTCCCGAGGGATTGTGTTGCAGTAGGAAGTCGTTCAACTGGGCGTACCGATCCAGCATCCCTTGCCGGAACTGAGCGCGCTGATCGGGGTCCTGGTTCATCACGTAGCGGTAGCCCCACGCCCCGAAGTCGCCTTCCATAGCGGTCATCATGTCTTCCACGGCGTGCCGGTAAGGGTCTTTCTGGACGACGGCTGGCTCCGGGAACCGGTTTTCCAGGTAGCGCAGGATCACCATACTCTCCTTGATGATCCCACCCTCTTCGGTCTCCAGTATAGGCAGC
>JBARZO010000483.1:0-3002 GCA_049650165.1 Rubrobacteraceae bacterium | reverse complement strand
GGTCCGGACAGAGCCTGCGGGCTTCAAAGACCTTCGTTCCGGTCCGGATACCGTACCTTTTGGCTTCGTAACTGGCGGCTATGGCGCACGTGTTCTCGGCCCTCACCGGAACAACCGCGACCGGCTTTCCACGGAGTTCCGGACTGAACTGCTGTTCTACCGAAGCGAAGTAGGAGTTCATGTCCAGGGAAAGCCACATCAAACTTTCGGGCGGACCCATATTTCCTGTGGCGGCCACGCGACCAAAGTAGATGGTGGCGATGAGTCTCCGATGAATCCGTGCGGGGATACGAAAGAAGCGTAGAATTTGGCTGTCTAGAGCGCAGACGAACCGGATGAGGTAAGAAGATGCTCCTTACGATAACTAACGAGCGGCCGACGGCCACGGACCTGGGATACTTGCTTCACAAAAATCCTACCCGGGCGCAGGCTTTTGATCTCTCGTTCGGCAAGGCGCACGTCTTCTACCCCGAAGCCACGGACGAGCGCTGCACGGCGGCGTTGCTGCTGGAGGTAGACCCGGTAGGTTTGGTTCGAGGCAGCGGACGGACGCTCAGCCAGTACGTCAACGACCGTCCCTACGCGGCCTCGTCGTTTCTGAGCGTGGCGATCTCCCGGGTCTTCGGGACCGCGTTGGCCGGCAAGAGCAAGGACCGCCCCGATCTCGCCGAAACCCCACTGCCCCTGACCGCCCGGCTCGCGGTCGTACCCTGCCGGGAAGGCGAAGAGCTCTTGCGGAAGCTCTTTGAACCTCTCGGCTACGCGGTCCGTGTCGAATCGCACCCGCTGGACGAACAGTTCTCCGAGTGGGGAGAGAGCCCGTACTTTACGGTCGAGTTGTCCGGCGAGGTTCGGCTGAGCGAGCTTCTGGCTCACCTATACGTTCTGGTACCGGTACTGGACGATGACAAACACTACTGGGTCGGTGACGAGGAAGTCGAGAAGCTACTCAATCGTGGTGAGGGCTGGCTCCCCACGCACCCGGAAAAGGAGACGATAACCAACCGGTATCTCAAGCGTCAGCGGCGGCTCTCTCGTGAGGCGCTTTCCCGGCTCGTCGAAGAGGAAGACTCCGTAACCGAAGCCTCTAAGGACCTCGAAGAGGCAGCCGTCGAGGAACAGGTGAGCCTCGGCGAGCAGCGTATCGGAGCGGTAATGTCCGCGCTCCGGGACAGCGGGGCGCGGCGGGTACTTGATCTGGGCTGCGGCGAGGGACGTTTGCTCCGGGCGCTCCTGACGGACGGGAGCTTTGAGGAGATCGTCGGCGTCGACGTCTCGGCCAGGATGCTGGACATCGCCAACGCCCGCCTGCGTCCCGAACGGATGCCCCCGGGCCGGGAAGGACGGCTGAAGCTGATGCAGAGTTCCCTCACCTACCGGGACCGCCGGCTCCACGGTTACGACGCCGCAGCCGTGGTGGAGGTCATCGAACACCTCGACCCGCCACGCCTCGACGTCTTCGAGAAGGTCCTCTTTGGCTCTGCCCGTCCCACCACCGTAGTCCTGACGACGCCCAACGCGGAGTACAACGCCAACTTCGACACCCTGCCCGCCGGAGAGTTTCGCCACCGGGACCACCGCTTCGAATGGGCCCGGAACGAGTTCCGGGCATGGGCGACCGGCGTGGCGGACCGTTCCGGCTACGAAGTTCGTTTCCTGCCCGTCGGGCCGGAAGATCTCGCAACAGGACCACCGACCCAGATGGCGGTCTTTACCCGTCGGCAAGAGGAGGCCGCGTGAACATCTCCATCCCAGAGCTTTGTCTCGTGGTCCTCATCGGGGCGTCGGGTTCCGGCAAGTCCACGTTCGCCCGGCAGCACTTCCTGCCGACCGAAGTCATAGGTTCGGACTTCTGCCGCGGCCTGGTCTCCGACGACGAGAACGACCAGTCGGCTACGAGGGACGCCTTCGAGGTGCTCCACTACGTCGCGGCCAAACGGCTTAAGCGGGGACGCCTCACCGTAGTTGACGCCACGAACGTCCAGAAGGAGGCCCGCAAGCCACTCCTCGCGCTCGCCCGCCAGCACCACGTCTTGCCGGTCGCCGTCGTCGTGAACCTGCCCGAAAATCTCTGCCACGAGCGGAACCAGGACCGCCCGGACCGGGACTTCGGCCCGCACGTCGTCCGGCGACAGAACAAACAACTCCGCCGCTCGCTCAAGGGGCTGAAGAAAGAGGGGTTTCGGCACGTCGCCGTCCTCTCGTCGCCGGAAGAGGTGGACGAGGCCACGTTCGAGCGCCGCCGGTCCTGGAACAACAAAAAGCACGAGCATGGCCCGTTCGACATCATCGGAGACGTTCACGGCTGCGCGGATGAGCTGCTGGAATTGCTCGATAAGCTTGGCTACGAAGTTTCGACTGACGACGGTGGGGGATACGACGTCCGGGCGCCGGAGGGACGAAAGGCGATCCTACTTGGCGATCTCGTAGACCGCGGCCCGAAAACCCCCGGGGTCCTGCGGCTGGTTATGGAGATGGCCGAGTCGGGGGCGGCCCTGTGCATCCCCGGCAACCACGACATGAAGCTGGTTCGCAAGCTGCGGGGCCGGGACGTAAAAGTGGCCTACGGCCTGGCCGAGACCCTGGCCCAACTCGAACAGGAGCCGCCGGAGTTCGTCGAAAGGGTTGCTGACTTCCTGGGTGGGCTCGTCGGACACTACGTCTTAGACGGCGGAGAGTTGGTCGTCGCCCACGCCGGGATGAAAGAAGAATTGCAGGGGCGGGCTTCGGGCAAGGTCCGGGACTTTGCCCTTTTCGGTGAAACTACCGGTGAGACGGATGAGTTCGGATTTCCGGTTCGTCACGACTGGGCGGCAGAGTACCGGGGAGCGGCGACGGTAGTCTACGGTCACACTCCAGTTCCCGAGGCCGAATGGGTGAACCGCACGATCAACGTGGACACCGGCTGCGCTTTCGGCGGCAAGCTAACCGCCCTGCGCTACCCGGAGAACGAGATCGTCTCCGTTCCAGCACATCATACCTACTACGATCCGGTCAAGCCG
>JBARZO010000482.1:0-6834 GCA_049650165.1 Rubrobacteraceae bacterium | reverse complement strand
ATGCTGAACGGCTCGATGGGGTAGTTGGACTCGCCGTCGAGGGCGAGTTCGGAGAGGATACGTCCGATGAGGCCGGCGAACTTGTAGGCGTGACCCGCGCCTATAGCCACGGATATTTGCGGATGATCCGGCAGCGTGTCTAGGACGAAGTTCTGGTCCGGCGGCACGGTGTACAGGCACGTCTTGGTGTACAGTTCCGGCCCCAGAAAGCCTGGCAAGTGTCGGCTCAGGAAGTCGTGGTAGCGTTGCTTCCGTACCGGATCTGGCTCGAAGGTGCGGGTGTCGGCGGTTACTTCGTGGCCGCCCATGTGCTGGCCGAGTTTCGTCGCCACCTCGCCGTAGACCGGGAACCCGTAGAAGTTATACGCCCCATGCCACATAAACACCGGGAAGTTCTCCGGCGCGAACTCCCGCAGGTTCGGCGTCGCATAGTAAGTCACCTGCTCCTGGGTGACGGTCAATGGAAGCTGTGTGCCGGTCTCCTCCAGAACCTGGTTCGTCCAGGCATCGCTGGCGATCACGACCCGGTCAGCGTAGTAGATCTCCTCGTCCGTAACGACCTCTACACCCTCACCACTCGGCCGCACGGCCCGCACCGGCGTCTCCTCCAAGACCTCTGCGCCCCGGGCTCGCGCCAGCGCCACGTGGACCGCGTTCGTCCGTCCGGCGTCCACGATCCCGGATTCCTCCTGATAGATGGCACGCTCCGTACCTTCGAGATGGAACTGCGGCCAGCGGTACATCAACTCGTCCGGTTCCAGAAGCTCGTAATCGAAGCCGAACTCCTCGAAAGCCGCCACATATCCATCCACGTTGCGGGTACCAACTTTCTCCGGGTCCCGCTCGTCCACAGCCTCTATAACGAGCCCGCCGGTCTTGTGAAGTACCTGTAGCCCTGACTCGCCCTCGATCTCGTAGAAAGCCTCGTAAGCATCCGGGGCGAGCGCCGCGTACTCTGACTGGTGCTGGGCGAGCCGGATAATGCGGGAATGATCCTGCGAAGCGCCCCGAACGTGGCCGAGCTTGAACTGCTCAATGCCGAGCACCGAATTTCCCAACTCCCGCGAGAGCCAATACAGGGCGGACGACCCCAACCCTCCACAACCGACGACGATGGCTTCGTAATGTTTCATAGAGCTTCTCCTACTGTCCGGAGTATGTGCCTTTAGTTGCTCTAAGCGTAATTTCCTGTCTTTTATAAGTCCAATATATTTTTGACACTGCTATTGGTATGGATTACAAATAAGTAATGGAGTTACGGCAGTTGAAATATTTCGTTGCGGTGGCGGAAGAGCGGAGTTTCGGCCGGGCGGCCAAACGGCTGCACATGAGCCAGCCGCCGTTGAGCACACAGATCAAGGGTTTGGAGGAAGAACTCGGCGTAACGCTTCTCGACCGGAGCACGCGGAGGGTGGAGCTTACGGATTCGGGGCGGACGTTTCTGGAGCGGGCGCGGGAGATATTGGGCGCCGTCGAGGAGGCCGGGGCAGAGGCGCGAGGAGCGGGGCTCGGAGTACGAGGGCGGTTGGAGATCGGTTTCGTCAGCTCGGCGACGTTGAGCCTGTTGCCGCCCGCGTTGCGGTTGTTTAGGGAGCGGTTTGGGGAGGTCGAGTTGGATCTCCGGGAACTCGCCAGTGTGGAGCAGTTGGAGGCACTTTACGAGGGGGAGATACGGGTGGGGCTGGTGCGTTTGCCGTTGCGGGCTTCGGGGATAAGGTTGGAGCCGGTTCTGGCGGAGCCCCTGGTGGTCGCTTTGCCCGTAGGCCATCCATTAGAGGCTCGTGAATCCATACCGCTGGAAGAGGTGGCGGAGTTACCGCTCATCTTCTTTCAGCGTCGGCTGGAACCTGGTTCGCACGAGCAGATCGTGGAACTGCTGGGACGTGTGGGGGCTTTACCGAAAGTCGCGCAGTACTCGGTCCACTTGCAGACCGTGATCGGTCTGGTCGCCAGCGGCATCGGCATCGCGATACTGGCAGAATCCGCCCGCAGGATGAACCGAGAAGGCGTCGTCTACCGGCCATTGGACGTCCCCGACGCTACGAGTTGGCTCGGGCTGGCCTGGCTTGAGCGTGACGAGTCCCCGCTCGTCGAGAACTTCGTCAACATAGTCCGTGAGGTAGCCGGAGACGGGATTCTGGGCTGAGCAATACTTTTTTCGGGCGCAGGCTGGTGCTATACGCAGCGGGGACTTTCTCTCTCGCTGCGAGATGTTTCGGTCAAAACTTCTACCTCGTCGAAGATCGAGAGTATTTCGCTTAGCGTGGGGTTGGCGGCTTCTGAGTATTGCCCGTCGAGGTATATGGTTGCTGGGCGGTCGGTATCGTAGGGGATTTCTACCCAGGCCGGCGGACTGCCGGGAGTCGGTGCGTTCGGTCGGCTGCAGATCACCAGGTGGGGGTTTAGCCGGGCTATCTTCGCTTCGAGCGCACTCAGCCCGGCAACCGTTACTTCTGCCTGGGGACGCAGCGTTCGTATGGCGCCCGAGATCGCCTCCCGGTAAGCGCAGTAACTATCTTCGAAAACCACCAGAACCCGTACCCCCTGGGCACGCCTTGCGACGGACCTTCTCGTGCTCCTGCGGTACGAGAGGTTCGAAAGAGTTCCGGTATTTCTGGCTTTCAGGCGCGAGTTCGATGGTCCATTGGAGCTACGATCTTTTAGATAAACGGTACTGAATGTTGCGCTTGCACTCATTTGGGCCTCCTACTCGGATCAGTCCGATAGCGTCCGCGATGCCTCACACCACCAAGTTTGCCCGGCGTCCCTGTAGTTAGCCTGTCGGGATGATGACGTTTTCGACAGAAAAGGGGCTGCGACCGAGCCATAAGCTAAGATATGGCTAACGATGGTACGCATTCTGGTCGTGGAAGACGAAGCGCACCTCGCCGGTCTGATCTCCGAGGTATTGGGTGAGGAGGGATACGCCGCCGAGACCGAGGGAGACGGGAGATCGGGGCTCGCGCACGCCATGACCGGGGCCTTCGACCTCCTGATAGTAGATTGGATGCTCCCCGAGCTCGACGGCGTTAAGCTCGTGCGCGGTTTGCGGGCGGCGGAGATGGACGTTCCGGTCTTGATGCTGACCGCCCGCAGCCAGATCGAAGACCGGGTGGAGGGCCTGGACGCCGGGGCCGACGACTACCTCTCTAAACCTTTCGCCTTCTCCGAACTCCTGGCCCGCGTCAGGGCGCTCACCCGGCGGGCGCGCCCGGAGCCGTCCACCGAGGCAATAATCCGGGTCGGGGACATAACCCTGGACCCCACCCGCCACGTGGTCCGGCGCGGGGACGAGCGCATCGACCTGACGGCCAAAGAGTTCGCGCTGCTGGCGACTTTGCTCCAGCGTCCCGGACAGGTCTTTACACGCTCCGTATTGCTCGACACCGTCTGGGCCGGTACCAGCGACGTATACACGAACGTGGTAGATCTCTGCGTATCCCATCTCCGCAAGAAGCTGGATCTTGGTACGGAACCATCCTGCATTCGCACCGTGCGGGGGGTAGGCTACACTTTCGATCCCCAGGACGAAGTCTGATGTTCGAGCGGATACGCTTACGGCTCACCCTCGGTTACGTCGGGATACTGGCCCTCATACTCGTACTTTTCGGTGGCGCGGTGGTAGTCCTTTTCTCGCTCCAGGTAACTCTGCAGCAAGATCAGATGCTCACCCGAGAGGCGGAGGAGAGGCAAAGTCTCTTCTACAGTGGCGATTTCGCCGGGAACGAGACCACCGGCGGGTCCGACGTATTCGGTTGGTCGGCGATCAGTCCGGACGATCGTCTTTTAGCCCGGACTTCTACGGGGTCGGATCTCGGTCTCCCGTATTCCAGCCCGGCCCGGCAGGCTATCCGAGAAGGGAAGGGTATCGAGGACACCGTTGACGGACCAGAGGGCAAAGTGCGGCTCGTGAGCCTGCCCGTGACCCGTTCGGGAGAGGTCGTCGCCGTAATTCAGACGGCGCAGTCTCGGAATCTGGTCAGTGATACGGTGCAGCGCCTCGTTCTGGTTTTGTTGTTCCTGGGAGTTTTGGCACTCGCCCTGGCCGCCGTAGGAGGCTTGATAATGTCTGCGAGGTCTATGCGCCCCGTCCGCAAGGCCTTCGAAAAGCAGCGCGCGTTTATAGCCGACGCCTCGCACGAGTTAAAGACGCCGCTAACCCTGATCCGGGCCGACGCCGAGGTGACGGCCCGCAACCCGGAGAGTCCGAAAGCAAGGGAACTCCTGGATCATCTCCTCGGAGAGACGGATCGAATGAACACCATACTCTCGGACCTTCTAGTCCTCGCCCGCCTCGATGCCGGACAGTTGCCCATATCCCGCGAACGTTTCGACCTGGCGACCGTCATCACCGAAACCACCGACCGCTTCGCGGCCCGCGCCTCCGCCGAAGGTGTCGTACTCGTCGTTGACGTTGCTGACAAGCTACCGGTGCGCGGCGACCGGGAGCGTGCGGGCCAGATCGTCGCCGCCCTGCTGGATAACGCCTTGAAGAACACGCCGGAAGGCGGACGCGTCACCGTTACCGGCAAGCTCCACAACAACCGGGCTGAGGTGGGCGTCTCCGATACTGGTGCCGGCATCGCGCCCGAGCATCTACCCTACGTCTTCGACCGCTTCTATAAGGCTGAAGCAGCCCGAACCAGAGAGGGTGGGGGTACAGGTTTGGGGCTGGCGATAGCCCGGGACTTCGCCCGCGCCCAGGACGGAGATCTCACAGCCGAAACTACGTCATCCGGCGCCGTGTTCCACTTTAGTCTGCCTCCGGCTCCGCGCCGTCCGTAGTAGGACGAGCCGATGGTCCAGACGGATTAACCCATTTGGACTAGAAAAAGATCAATAGTTTGTAGGATGTAAAGGTCGCTTTTCTGGAGCAAACTATCCTGGCACACGACTGGGCGCGACAAGGTGGGTCAGATGAAGACGCAAGCGTCGATGGTATCCACGGAACAAACAACGTGGCAGTTTGGTATCCGGATGTTCATCCTATTACTCACCGTGCTACTGTGGTCTGCCGCGTTCGCTTCACCGGCGGAGGCGAAACTATCTCAGGTTGGCCCCGCCGACCCGAATACGCAGTTACCGCTCTGGATCGAGGACGAGTCGGGTTTGCGGTTGCAGCCGTGCTTCGCCCGCGACCGTTGTTTGCCATTGTCCGGCCCCGGCCAGGATGTTTTAGGCGGCGGCGATGCCCGGCAGTACGCGAGCTACTGGTCCGCATCGGCTACCACGCCGACTAACGAAGGCGGTTCGGCTGTCCTGCGTCTGACCACCCGCGGTAGCTTTCGTACTACCGAAGGCTCTAAGGTTTACGCCCAGCAGGTGTCCAGCAAAATACACATCGCAGTAGACAATCTGGAGTCCGGCGAAACGTACCGGGTGACGCACCCTTACGGGACGGAGGTTTTTACCAACGTGGACGGCGGGCGGCGGGGCATCGAATTTACGGAGGAGATCGGGTGCTTGCAAGCTCCGTGCGACGATTTCTCGGCGGCGCTGAACGGCCGCGTGGGACCTTGGCTGACACCAGGTGAGCCCGGCTCCTCTCCGACAGGCCACATAGGCGACGTGTCTACTCCTCGCAAGACAGTGGGCAGCCCCGTTATCGACGAAGATGGCAGGCCACAGAACTACTTCGAGATCGAAGGTCCAAACGTCGGCGGGCCGGGCGTCGACGTCGTGAAGACCGACTTGTTCTCCATCGGAGGCAAAATCTCCGGCCTCACCGCTTTCGCCCATCCCAGGGACGGAAACTACGACGAACGTCAGAGGGTAACGCTGACGGCCTCGAACCCGAATGGAGAGATCTTCTACACCACCGACGGCACCGAACCGAGCGCAAACAGCGCAACCTACAAAAAGCCCATCTCGATAACAGAGAAGACGACGCTCAAGTACATCGTTGTCGTCCCGAACGATTCAGCGGGAAACCGCCTCCGGTCGCCGGTTATGACGGAAACCTACACCATAACCGGCACAGATTCGGACTAGCGGATCACCGCCGGCTCAAAGTTCGAGCTGGGACCTTCCGGGCAACGAGTAGTAGAGTGCCCATTCCCGGCTTTCTAATTTTAGGTGTCCTCCATTCGCCAGCTCCGAGACATTCCGTCGGCTTCACGCACGGTTAGTGAAGTTTCTAGCGCCGCCTCCGCCGGGGTAATACTGCCGCCGTTGTCCCGGATGGCAGAGAGTAGCTCGCGCTCTTTGCTGTTCTCTGCGGCGGTTCAGGACTTGGGGGAGACCCCATCCGAGGCACGCGGCGCCTCCTATTACCAGGCCTATTCCCGACACGGGAACTCCGGTGGTGAGGATCAAGAGCACCGCGCCGATCAATAACGCCACACCCACTGCGGTGGTCGCGTAAGCTGCGGTGGAATCCTGGTTGTCTTCCGGTGTCTGTTCGCGCCGCTCCGGTTCGCTCACCCGCCGCTCCAATACTCGAATCGCTGCACCATTCTACCTTTTGACGGTTTTCGCACAAGCGTCGGGCGGTCTTTCATCTTGTATGACTCGACTGGTATCATGCGAGTTCCCCAGGAGCTACGCGGGTACGTTCTATTTTCGAGGATTTTGGAGGTTAGGTGGAGAGCCACGCCGACGGCACGCCGCTAGGAAGCGACAATCTCTACGATCCAGGTGAAAAGAGCGATATCATTTCCATCTCCGGGGTCTCTGAAAAATGTGTGGTACTCCGGTTACTAGAGTTGCGACACGGATCTAGCACGAACGTATCATCTCTGGGTGAATAGGCTGGTAACACCTGGCAAACTCTTTCTCGTTACGGGCGGTGCCCGGTCGGGCAAGTCGCGCTACGCTGAAGAGTTGGCGAAGAGC
>JBARZO010000481.1:0-1576 GCA_049650165.1 Rubrobacteraceae bacterium | reverse complement strand
GTTCATGCCGGTGGATATCTACCGACATGACGATTCTGGCTGGCCGGCAAGGCTTCGCGATGCTCTCGACGCTACCCGCGATGATGCCCATGCTTTCCTCGCCCTATTAGCTATGGACGGCAAGCTGGAAGAAACTCCAAGCGTAAACGTAGAAGAGTTACTCGAAGAGCTAGAACAGCGCCTTGAACCGGGAGTCGCGTATGGGCTAGCTCACAGCCTTGCGGAACTGGGACTCCTCCCGATGTTTGGTATGCCGACACGGGTACGGAATCTCTACCTGGATTTGAAAAAAGAGGATCGTAGACCGGTTGCCTCGACCATAGACCGAGACCTAGACCTGGCGATCTACGAGTTCGCGCCCGGGGCCAAGGTCGTGAAGGACAAACACGAACACCTGTGCGTCGGCTTCACTCCTGCTCTAGGGATGCCTGAGCATATTCGTAGAGATGGGGATACCTCTGCGGTGTCTTTTCAGGCGGAATGGTACGGTGAGAGATTTCGTATGGTGCAGTGCGGTACTTGTAGCGCTTGGGCCAGGTTGGAGGGGGCCGAGTCCCAAGAACTGCAGTGCGGTGCCTGCGGGGCTGTCCTGGCCGTCGAGAGCGCACGCCTTTGTGCCGTCCCTCACGCCTTCCGTACCGACTTCCGCCCCGAACCAAACAAAGACGAGATCCTATCGAGTCCTCGACACCGATCTATCCAGGCCGAAGGTCAGACTGTAGATTTTGGTTCTTGGGAGTTCGCCGGGGATGCCGATGGCGGGTTCCACGCCAAGGCGCGTGTTGCATTTGGTTACCAAGCACGCACCTACCGCTTGAACAGAGGTCCGCTGCGGGAAGACGATGTAAGGGGCTTCGGGCTGTCGTCGGGTAGTCAGCGTATGCGATTTTACCCTGGACATATACGGCTCGAAAAACAATCCATCATCGAAGAGGCGGATCTTTACGATTTCCAGGCCGAAGGCGAAGAGGAAGTAGTTTGGCTCGCCGCTCCCAAAACTACCGACTCTCTATATGTATCACCGGCGGAAGTCAACGAGGGACTCTCCTTGCACCGGCTTCCTGCACGGGCGGAGGATCCGGTTCCAAGCGAAGCCCGACGCTGGCAGGGTGCACGGGCAGCGGCCCTTTCTGCTACTTTCCTCGTCGTGAACCGGGCCTCTCGGGAACTCGACATCGACCCTGCGGAGCTCGAAGTACTGGAGCCACGCCCGTACGGAAACGACTTTCGCTTGCCGCTTTTGCAGATCACGGACCAGCTCGTCAATGGTGCGGGGTTCTGCCGAAATCTCAGCGAACCCGAGTTCGGAACGCCGAAGATCTTGCGAATGATGCACTCGATGATTTCCGACCTAAAGGGAGACCCACTCGAATATCTACTTCGGGAAGATCACCGTGACTGCGAGATGGCTTGCTACCGATGCCTGCTTCGATATGGTAACCAGCAGTTCCACGGACTACTCGACTGGCGTTTGGGGCTTTCGTATCTCCGAGCGATGTTGGATCCGCACTTTTCCTGTGGACTAGATGGAAACTTCGGCTATCCTGGGCTCGAAGGGTGGAGAGAGGAAGCCTCG
>JBARZO010000480.1:0-3187 GCA_049650165.1 Rubrobacteraceae bacterium | reverse complement strand
CCAGGCGTTCAGTCTCCAGACGATGTATCTGGGGCTCTCACCGTTCCGGGCGCCCGCCGTTTACTCGCTCCTTCCCTATACTGAACTGGCCGAGGATGGTCTATGGTTCCCGGAAGGCGGGATGTATGCACTGGTGGAGGCTATGGAGAAGCTAGCGACCGAGCTAGGAGTCAAGTTCTACCTCAACAGCCCCGTTGAAGAAGTAACCGTGACAAAAGGACAGGCCCAGGGCGTGAAGGTAAACGGCGAAGAACACGCGTCCGACGCGGTGCTGGTCGGCGCGGATCTCCCCTACGCCTATCGCTCGCTGTTACCTGATTCAACGGAGAAGGACTTCGTCGGCCGCCGCAAACGCGAGAAACTAGAATACACGGCGTCGGCGTTCATGCTCTACCTCGGCATGGACCACAAGCTGGATAACATGCTCCACCACAACTTCTACCTCTCATCGAGGTATAAGGAGAACTTCGACGCAATTTTCGACGGGCACCGGCTTCCGGACGACCCTTCTTTCTACGCTGTCGTACCCTCCAAGACCGAGCCGCGGATGGCTCCTGAGGGCCAAGACGCCCTTTTCGTGCTGGTTCCGGTCCCGCATCTGGGGCCGAATGTTGACTGGAAGCGGGACGGAGCCGCTTTCAAGGAGAAAGTCTACGATTTGGTAGAAGAGCGCTGCGGCATCGAGAACGTCCGGGACCACATCGTGTACGAGAAGGTTCGCACGCCGGAGGATTGGCTCACGGACTACAATCTGGAGGAAGGCGCCGCCTTCGGCATCGGACACGGTATCTTCCAGGTCGGATACTTCCGACCGCCGATGGTCTCCAAGACCGTCGAGAATCTGTATTTCGTCGGGGCCAGCACCCGGCCCGGAACGGGCGTGCCGCTGGTGACCATCGGGGCAAAGTTAGTTTCGGAGCGCATCGGGCGCGAGGTCGGGGCTTAACGGTGCGCCTCGACCCGGCTGGCGGACAAACGCTTGAGGGCAAACTTACGCTGCCCGAAAGCTACGATCTCTGCCGTCGCGTCCAGAAGGCCCACAGCAAAACCTATCATTTCTCGACCCGTCTTCTGCCGCGGGAAGTACGTCCGCACGTCTACGCGCTCTACGCTTTTATGCGGTACGCCGATGAGATCGTAGACAACCCGCACGCGGCGAGCCTGGAGGAGCAACACAGGGCTCTCGACGACTTCGAAAGCGAGACGGTAGCCGCCATAATGGGTGAAGATACGCCAAACCCCGTGTTGCACGCCTTCTCCAACACCGTGCGGGCTAGAGACATAGAGCTTGAGACCATAACGGATTTCATGAAGAGCATGAAGATGGACACCCACGTCTTCCGCTACCAGACCTATGAAGACCTCGAAGTCTATACCTACGGCAGCGCTGCGGTCGTCGGCCTGATGATGTGCCGGGCCGTCGGCGTCGAAGATGGGGCCGCTGACCATCACGCCGAAGCTCTCGGCGTCGCGATGCAGCTCTCCAACTTTCTACGCGACGTAAAAGAAGATTGGGCGCGAGGAAGGATCTACCTCCCCCTCGAAGACCTGGAACGTTTCGATTACACAGAGAAAGACCTGGACTCGGAGATTGTGGACAAACGCTTCGTCGAGCTGATGAAGTTCGAGATAGCCCGCGCCCGCAAGCTCTACGAAGTCGCCGATGAAGGGATGCGCTACATCCCACAAGGCCGACGCTATCCGGTAAAAATCGCCCGCGAACTGTACGCGGCGATCCTCGACCGGGTCGAAGCCCAAAACTACGACGTCTTCTCCCAGCGAGCGGAGACCAGCAAATCTTACAAACTGCGGATCGCCGCCAATCGCGCCGTCCGGGAGCCCGGAGAAATACTGGCCCGCCTCCGCGATCGGGGACAGCCGGAGATCTCAGTCCCTACCTAACCCTCCGACACGACAGAATTGAAATATCTTAGGGCTCGTGGTGTAATTATCGGTCTAAGCGTCGCAGCAAAATCGCGGCACTCATCGAGAGCGGTGGAGGGACGGGCCCTGCGAAACCGCGGCGACCGATGGGGCGCAAGCTCCATGACAGGTGCCAACTCCCGCGGAGAATGCTCCGAGAGATGAGACGGTTCCCAAACGCCACAACTCTCTTCTCCGCACGAACTCGGGCACGAGCGTGGATAAACAATATGAATCGGAGAGAGGTCTTGATCCTTGAGTCCAAACCTTAGAGACATGCTGGAAACCCGTATACTCGTCGGGGACGGCGCCGTCGGTACCCTGCTTCACGATCGCGGCATCGGTTACGAGCATCCTTATGCTCGCGCCAACCTCACGCACCCGGATCTGGTGTTTTCGGTTCACGAAGAATATCTGCGCGCCGGGGCAAATCTCATAGAGACCAACACCTTCGCCGCCGACCGTCTTAGGCTCTCTACACATAACCTGGAAGATAGCGTTCGCGACATCAATGTCGCCGGGTCGCGTCTCGCCCGTCAGGCGGTGGATAACATGGCTAACGGCGGCGAAAAGGCGCTGGTGCTCGGTGCGATCGGACCTCTAGGACGCTCACTGGAGCCGGTAGGCTCACTCACGCGCGGCGCGGCCCGGGAGACGTTTTTGGAACAGGCCGAAGCCCTGCTCGAAGGCGGCGCGGACGCTATCTTGCTCGAAACCTTCACCGACGTAAACGAGCTTCGATTGGCCTTCGAGACGGTAAGACCTCTCGGCGCGCCGGTGCTCGCGTATAAGACATTCGTCGAAGACGGGGAGACCCTGGCCGAGGGTCTCCCGGCGCAGGTTGCGCGAGAAGTCTCGGGCTGGGACGTAGAGATCTTCGGTGCCAACTGCACTGTCGGGCCGCAGCGGATGCTCGGAATCGTGGAACAGATGTCGGATGCGGCCGGGCCCGTCGCCGCTTTCCCGAATCCCGGACTACCGCAACTCATAGATGGGCAAATACGTTATCGCCAGGACGTAGATCACTTCGCCCTCTACGGCAGGAAACTCGCCGAGGCCGGAGCTCGGCTCATCGGAGGCTGCTGCGGGACCACGCCCGCCCACGTCCGCGCCCTCTCCGAAGCACTAAAGGACTTCGTGCCGGAGACAAAGACCGTCCGAAACACCAACGTCGCGTTCGAACGGGAGAATGTAGACGTGCAGGCTGAACCTGCCTCCGAGTTCGCCCGCAAGCTGGAAACCGGTTTCGCCGTCACGGTAGAGG
>JBARZO010000479.1:0-1977 GCA_049650165.1 Rubrobacteraceae bacterium | reverse complement strand
CAGATGACCTACGCGTAGATTCTTAGGAACGGTGTCCGATTTTTGGTCTCCTGCTGCTTACCGTAGAACTCAAATTCATTCCGCACTCCTCGGCCCATTCGAGGTAGCTGGATCCACCCTATCGTATAGCCCCACATATCCATTAGAATTAGAGGTAGGTTACTATGGGACCGGGAAAGATGGAGGATCTTCATGATGTCGACGAAGACTGAACTTCTCGACGAGGCTGTCGAGCGCGTATGGGAGAGGCTGTCCGAGGATCAGGCGCCGCAGGTGGAAGAGTTTGTGCGCCAGTACTACAGTTGGGTAGCGACGGAGGACCTGTCCGGACTCTCACCTATAGACATCTACGGGGCCGCCGTGGCGCACTGGAACTTTGCGCTCCAACGAGATCCCGGCACGCCGAAGCTCCGGGTCTATAATCCCCGTTTCGAAGAATACCGGTGGCAAACTACCCACACCGTGATCGAGATCGTCAACGAAGACCGACCGTTCCTCGTAGACTCAGTGCGGATGGAGATCAACCGCCAGGGATACTCTATACACCGCATGATCCACCCCGTAATGAACGTCCGGCGCGACGAGGAGGGCCGTCTTACAGAGGTTCTGGCTCCCGAGGCCGAAGAGGAAGGCGCGTCGCAAGAGTCGGTCATCCACGTCGAGGTTGACCGGCACACGGAGACCGAGATTCTGGAGGAACTTCAAAACGGCCTGGAACGTGTCCTCGACGATGTCCGGGTAGCGGTCGACGATTGGCCTAAAATGCGGGAGCAAGTTGAGGACATCATCTCCGGGCTGGATGAGGCGGAACTGCCCGTCGGCGAGGAAGACGTGACGGAGGCGAAGGCTTTCCTGAAGTGGCTCGACGAAAATCACTTCACGTTCACGGGTTACCGTGAGTACGACCTGGTTACAGAAGAGGGAGAGGACGTTCTGCGGGTCGTCCCCGGCAGCGGGCTCGGCATACTGCAAGATAAGAAATCCGAGGATGTCTCGCAGAGTTTCAGCAAGCTGCCGCCGGAGGCCCGGAGTCTTGCCCGCGAGCGACGACTGCTCAACCTGACCAAGGCAAACTCGCGCTCGACCGTCCACCGTCCTTCCCAACTGGACTACGTTGGAGTCAAGAAGTTCGATGCGTCGGGGGAAGTCGTCGGCGAACGGCGTTTTCTTGGCCTCTACACCTTCTCCGCCTACAGCGAGAGCACGCTGGAAATACCGATCCTGCGTCGCAAAGTGAAGTACTGCCTGGAGGAAGCGGGCTTTCCGCCCGACAGCCACAACGAAAAGGATCTGGTCGAGATCCTGGAGACTTTTCCGCGGGACGAGATGTTTCAGGTCCGCAAGCAGGAACTGTACGAGATCTCGACCGGCATACTCCACTTGCACGAGCGTCAGCGCGTCCGACTCTTTGTCCGGCCCGATGCTTACGGACGTTTTCTGTCCTGCCTGGTTTACGTCCCACGCGACCACTACAACACCAAGATCCGGCAGCGGATGCAGAAGATACTCAAGGAGGCGTTCAACGGTAAGGACGTCGAGTTCAACGTCCGGCTCTCCGAGTCGGTGCTGGCGCGGCTGCACTTCGTGATCCGCACCACGCCGGACGACCTCCCTGACTACGACGTGGAGGACGTCGAAAGGCAATTGGCCCAGTCGATCCGCTCGTGGACCGACAACCTCTACGACGCGCTCGTCGAGCACTGCGGTGAGGAGCGCGGAACCGAACTCTACCATCGCTATCAGGAGGCCTTCCCCCCCGGTTACCGGCACGACTACCTGCCGCGGACCGCCGTCTCGGATATTGACAAGATCGAGGGTCTCGACTCCGAAGACATGTTGGGAATGAACTTGTACCGGCCGCTCGAAGTACCGGAGAACTTCCTCCGATTCAAGCTATACAGGTCCGGCGGTAAGATCCCGCTCTCCAGCGTTATGCCGCTGTTGGAAGAGATGGGCGTCCGGGTCGTGGACGAGCAC
>JBARZO010000478.1:0-2737 GCA_049650165.1 Rubrobacteraceae bacterium | reverse complement strand
TCCGGCTGCGTTCGTTCTCTATGACGCTCGGTCGCCCGAACGGACACCGGGCCGCGACCCGGAACGGTTGGGGCTCGCGCCCTAGCTGGCGGGCTACGGCCTCACGGTCGTTCACGGGCCTCGGGGACTATGTATATCTTCTCTCCCGGTCGGATCATGCCGTAGTCTTCTCGGGCGGCGCGTTCGACGCCTTCGGGGGTGTTCAGGCTTTCAGCAACCCGGAGCTGCTCGGCATTGTATGCGCTGGTCTGCTGGATCTTCTCTTCGAGAACAGGAATTGCGTCCCGCCGCTCGATGATCTGCTGCAATGGCGTCATGTAGGAGGCGAGGAGCACCCCAATAAACGCCGCGTAGAGCACGACCTTCAGAGGACGGGAGAGGCTCAACGATCTTCGCCCACCGTATACACCTGGAGGAGGTTCGTGGAACCGGGAGTGGAACTGGCGGTACCACCAGTCATGATTACCTCGTCACCCTCGTTCAGCTCCCCCGCTTCTTCGGCGGCTTCGACCGCCGTGTGAAAGCGGTCTTCCAGGGTTCCAGCTTGTTCGCCGACTATCGCGGTTACGCCCCACGCCAGCGCCAGCATTGCCACGGTCTCTTCAACGGGGCTCACGGCGAGGATCTTATTCGGCGGGCGGAAGCGGGCGAGCCGGATGCAGGAGAGCCCGCTCTGGGTAGAGGTGAGTATGGCCTGGGACTCCAGGACTTCGGCCAGTTCGCAGGCGGCGTGGGTCAGGGCGTCGTAGCGATCCCCCCGGCCCCAGGATGCTGAGGCGCTGATGTCCCGACCGTAGTTGATAGCTCCCTCCGCAGCCCGGCAGATGCGATCCATCTCCTGCACACTTTGCAAGGCGTAGCTGCCGACCGCAGTTTCGCCGGAGAGCATTACCGCGTCGGTCCGGTCGAAAATGGCGTTCGCCACGTCAGAGACTTCGGCGCGAGTCGGGCGGGGGTTCCGGATCATTGAGTCAAGCATCTGGGTGGCGACGATGACCGGCTTGCCCAGCCTCCGGCATCGGGCAACTAGGCGCTTCTGCTCTATCGGGACCCGCTCGTTGGAGAGCTCGACGGCCAGGTCTCCCCGGGCCACCATGATGCCGTCCGAGGCGTTCATGATGTCCTCAATGTCTTCGATGGCCTCGTGTTTCTCTATCTTGGAGATCAAGGGGATTTCGCCGCCGAATTCCCTAATGCGCTCCTTGACCTCTCTTACCTCGTCCCCACTACGGACGAATGAAACTGCGATCCAGTCCGGTTTCAGCTCTCGAATACCGAACTCCAGGTCTTCGAGGTCTTTGGGAGTTAGTCCCTTGACGGAGAGCGCCGTGTCCGGGAAATTAAGTCCCTTATGCGAGGATACCTCTCCGCCCTCGATCACCTCGCACACCACTTCGTCGCCCTCGATCCGGACTACCTTCAGCCCGAGCAACCCATCATCTATTAGCAGCCGGTGTCCCTCTTCTACGTCCTGGGCCAGATTTTCATAAGAGGTCGAGAGCCTGTTGGCATCCCCCTCGAAGTCTCCGGGCGCGAGGGTTATTTCACTGCCCTCTTTAAGCTCCGTGCCCTCGGCGACGTCGCCGGTCCTGATCTTGGGTCCCTGGATATCCTGCAGGATCGCCACGTTGCGACCTTGCTCTTTGGCTGCTTGTCGCACCGTCCGCGCGTTTTCGATGTGGTCTTCGTGGGCGCCGTGGCTGAAGTTCAGGCGGGTTACGTCCACGCCGGCCTGGACGAGCCGACCGATCATCTTCTCCGAGGAGGTTGCGGGACCGAGAGTGGCGACTATCTTAGTCTTGCGCACCAACCTACCTCGCCTCACGCGGGTTGAAGGCCGAGCGTCCGGGGTAATGGGCCGCATCTCCCAAAGCCTCTTCTATGCGGAGAAGCTGATTGTACTTGCCGACCCGCTCGCCTCGCGCCGGGGCGCCGCTCTTTATCTGGCCGGCGTTCATCGCGACCGCCAGGTCGGAGATGGTGGTGTCCTCCGTCTCACCGCTCCGGTGGCTGACCATCGTGGTGTAACCGGCCTTGTGGGCCATCTCCATCGTCTCGAAAGTCTCGGTGAGCGTACCGATCTGATTGACCTTCACCAGTATGGAGTTGCCGACGCCCTCGTCGATGCCGCGGGCGAGTATCTTGGGGTTCGTCACGAAAAGGTCGTCGCCGACTAGCTGGATCTTCTTGCCTAGCTTCTCGGTGAGCGTCGCCCAACCATCCCAGTCATCCTCGTCCAGTCCGTCCTCGATGGAGATGATCGGATGTTGCTCGGAGAGTTGCACGTAGTAATCGACCATCTCATCGGCGCTAAGTTTTTTGTCTTCGCCGGAGAGGTTGTAGGTGCCGTCCTCGTAGAACTCGGAGGCCGCGGGATCGAGGGCGAAGCCAATTTGATCCCCAAGAGAGTACCCGCTCCGCTCGATCGCCTCGGACATGAGGTTCAACGCCTCGCCGTTGCTATCCAGGTCCGGCGCAAACCCTCCCTCATCCCCAATACCACTCGAAAGGCTCTTCTCTCCGAGCAGCTTTTTGAGGACCTGGTAGATCTCTGCTATAGAGCGCAGAGCCTCGGCGTAGGTATCGAAACCGACCGGAACGACCATGAACTCCTGAAAATCTACGTTGTTGGAGGCGTGCTCCCCGCCGTTCATGATGTTGCAGCACGGAACCGGCAGCGTGTGCGCCCCGGCCCCGCCCAGGTACCGGTAGAGGGGAAGCGCCGCTGACTCGGCGG
>JBARZO010000477.1:0-3206 GCA_049650165.1 Rubrobacteraceae bacterium | reverse complement strand
GAGGGCACTACTACTTTAGGTCGTAAAATATCCTACTTTCTTACGATGCCGCCACGAGCCCCCAGTGCGAAGGTTTGTGCAGTAGTTGCAAAGCCTCGAAGGAAAGGAAAACGAGATGAAGAGGCTAACGATGATGCTGGTGACGTTGGCGATGCTTATTGTGGCGGCGGCTCCGGCCCAAGCTGAGCCCTCCTTGACGGAAGATCAGTACGGGGCCATTATCTGCGTAGACGGCGTAGACGGCGGCGTCTGCTACGATCCCGACGCACCCATCACCTGCGAAGTGCTCGGAGTCGAAGCTCAGGCTTTCCTGGACATGGAACTCGGTAGCGAGAGCGACCGGGAAGCCCTGGACCCTGATGGCAACGGCATCGCGTGTGACAATCCCGAAGCGACCACTCCAGAACCAACAACCCCAGAAAAGACAACCCCGGAGCCAACGACCCCGGAGAAAACAACTCCAGGCAAGCCAGACAAACGCACCGGCGTGTTCAAGCTACCTGATACGGGTGGACCCACCCTGTTCGCGCTCGGCGCGGGTGGATTCCTGATCTCCGGCGGCTTTCTGCTCCGCAGAATTCTTGGATAGCGCTAACGATGTTCGAGAAGACGTAAAACAAGGGTGGCTCGCACGAGCCACCCTTTCTCGAAGGAGAGAATCAGATGCTACAAGTTTCGTTCAACGTACAAGATGGGGCGACGAGTATACGGGTGTCAGTGCGGGTCGCGAACCTCCAAAGGGCCGAGAGTCTGGTAAAAAGCCGTCATGCACCCGATGAGGTGAAGATGATTTTCCCTATAGAGCCTGAGTCCTTCTTTGTGAATGATGACGATGTACCGGAGCTAGTCGTGCCCGAGTTGTCGAAGAATCAGGCAGCGTAAATTCAATCCTTCCCGAAGCGAGTGCGGAAGATTCGCGTCCTCCGCACTCCCCTTTTACTCTTTCCTGTAAGGCTTGCCGATGGCGGCGGGGGCTATGGCACGTCCGCCGAAGCCGGCGAGGACTACGATGGTGAGTATGTAGGGGAGCATCTGGAGAAACTCAATCGGTATTACTTCTTGCCCACCGGCCCGGAAGGTTACGGCCTGGGCGAACCCGAAGAGGAGGGCGGCCCCGGCGGCCCCGATGGGGTTCCAGCGGCCGAAGATCAAGGCGGCCAGCGCGATGAATCCTCGCCCGTTGGTCATCCCCTCGGTGAAGGCCGAGAGCAGGCCCATCGAGAGGTAGGCGCCACCCAATGCCGCCAGAAGTCCCGAGAGTCCCACGCCGTAGTAGCGCATGCGGGCGACGCTGACGCCGGCGGTATCCACGGCTTCGGGGACTTCGCCGGTCGCCCGCAGGCGCAGGCCGAACGGGGTACGGAAGACGATGAAGAACGTTATCGGCACCAGCACGTACATCAGGTATACGAGCAGACTCTGATTGAAGAGAGCCGGTCCGATAATCGGGATGTCCTGCAAAAGGGGGATGCCGATCGAGCCGAAGCGCGGGACGCGGGGCGAGGTTCCGCCCTGGCCGAAGACCTCGACCATCAGAAAACCCGTGCCGCCGAGGGCCAGCAGGTTGATGGCGGTGCCCGAGATGATCTGGTCGGCCTCGAACGTCACGCACATGAGCGCGTGAATGAGCGCGAAAGAGAGCCCCGCCGCCAACGCGAACCCTAGCCCGATCCAGGCGCTCCCGGTCAGGAACGCCCCGACCACCCCGGCGAACGCCGAAATGAGCATTAGTCCTTCGAGCGCGATGTTTACGACGCCGCTCCTCTCGCTGAACATCCCGCCCATCGCGGCGAAGACCAGCGGCGTCGCGTTCCGGATCGTGGACGACAGGATTGGTCCTAGAGATCCGAAGAAATCTTCCACTACGCCCCCGATCCTCTCTCCAGGCGGGTGCCGGAGGCCAGAGCCCGGGCCCGCTTGCCGACTACCAACTCGACGAGCTTGGTGGCGGTTACGAGCAGCAATATCACGGCGAGCAGCACGTCGGCCAGGTCTAGCGGAACGTCGGTGGCGAACTGCAACTCCTGGGCGCCGGAGGCCAGACCGCCGAAGAGCAACGCCCCCAGCACAACGCCCGCCGGATGGTTTCGTCCCAGCAAAGCCACCCCAATGCCGTTAAAACCGAGGTTCGAGACGAACGGAATAGACATCTTGCCGTAGACGCCCATCACCTCGACGCCGCCGCCGAGTCCGGCCAGAGCGCCGCCGATGGCGAGGGCGAGCACCGTATTCGTGCCGATGCTCATGCCGGCGTAGTTCGCCGCCCCCGGAGAGAGGCCGACCGCCCGGATGCGAAACCCGAGCCGGGTGCGCCACAGGAGCAAGTAGACGACGACCGCCGCCGCCAGCGCAATGAAAAGCCCGTAATTCGCCCGTCCCAGCCCCAAACCGATGGGTGAGATGCGGGCCGCCGGTTCTATGGTCGCCGTGCCCGGCACGAGTCCGTCGTCGCTAAAAGTATTCAGGGCCAGGTAGGTCGCCAGGTTAATGGCGATGAAGTTGAGCATGATCGTGGTGATCACTTCGTGCGCCCCGAACCGGGCCTTCAGAAAACCCGGTATCGCACCCCACAGAAACCCGGTGGCTACGCAAGCTCCGACAACCGGCACTATGGCGAGAAAACCCAGAAAACTCAGCGACACCCCGAGTGCGGCGGCGGTGATCGCCCCGATGTAGAGCTGTCCTTCACCCCCAATGTTGAACAGCCCTGCCCGGAACGCGACCGCCACGGCGAGGCCGGTGAAGATGAGCGGGGTCGCGTTCAGCAAAGTCCGTCCGATGGCGCTCGCGTCTCCCACGGCACCTTCGAACAGAGCGGCGTAGGCGGCTACGGGGTTATTGCCGGTGGCGAGGACGATGATCGCCCCTATGACGAACGCGATGACGATGGCGATTACCGGAAAGAGCAACGCCCCAACCGCGTTGGTCAGCACACGGCCTATCCAGGAGCCCGACTGCCCCCCGTTCTGGGTTTGATCCTCGCTCACCGGCGCCTCACGCGGATTCCTCCGCCACCCGTCCCGCCATGAGCAGGCCGAGTTCTTCGTCGGTGGCTTCGGGTCCGAGTTCGCCGACGATCTTGCCGGCGTAGATGACCAGTATGCGGTCGGCCAGGGAGCGGATCTCTTCGAGCTCCAGCGAGATGAGCAGGATGGCTTTCCCTTCGGAGCGTTGTTCGAGAAGTTGGCCGTGGATAAACTCTATGG
>JBARZO010000476.1:0-3427 GCA_049650165.1 Rubrobacteraceae bacterium | reverse complement strand
TCCCTATCGCCGACTCTATGGGCTGCGTCACCTGTTCGTCTACCAGGTCCGGCCCAGCGCCCGGTACGGGCGTCGCGACGCCCACGGCGGGGAACTCTATGTCCGGGAGTAACTCCTGGTTTAGCTGGGTGGTGGCGTAGGCGCCACTAGCTATGAGAAGCACGGTCGCGAGGATCACGACGGACTTGTTCTTCAAACACCAGGCTACGATACTTCTCATTCAACACCCTCTCTTTTTAGCAAGTTCGGTTCGGAGCCAAGCCCCTGGACGAGCAACTTTAGTCCTTTAAGGAACGCTTCTGCCTCTTCCTCCGTCATACGTTCGACTACCCAGTTGAGTTGCAGCCGCCCCCGACCAACGATGCGGCGGGCGATCTCCTGCATGCCCGGAACGTAGTCAACGAGGACAACCCTCCGGTCTTTCTCGTGATGCCGCCGCTCGACCATCCCGATCTCCACCAGCCGGTCCACGAGCTGCGAAACCGCCGGAGAAGAAACCCCCAACACCTCGGCCAACTGCCGGATGGAATGAGGATTGTCGGCCAGCGCGATCATGATCTGCACGTGACCCGGTGAAACGTGAACGTCGGTCGGAATGCCCTGACGGGCGATCTCATCCATCTCCACCGCATCCGGACGGTCGATCAAACGCCCTATCACCGGCAAAAGCAACAAAACCTCGTCCACCACATTCTCTTTGATGCTACGTTCCAAGGTTGTACCTTTGTTTAAGCAACTTATTTAAGCAACTTACGTATTCTACAAGTCAGAGGTAGCCCTGATGTAAGAAGGCTCACGTTCGGGTAGACCCCTCAGGAAATGCTAAAGTTTTCGTCTTCGAATAGGAGGTGCAAGTCAGTGAGATTAAAGTCAATGTTGGCGGCGGGCGGCGTTCTTGTGGGACTTGCGGTATTGAACAAGAGGCTCATGCGTAGCGGCGGGGAGTTGACGAATGCCCTGGGAGGTGAGACTAGATACCATCGCTGGAACGGGTACGATCTCGCGTATACCGTGGCCGGAGAGGGTGAGCCGCTGTTGATGGTTCACGGCGTCTACGCCGGGGCTTCTTCTTTCGAGTTCCGAAAGAACTTCGACGAGCTATCGAAGAGCTTTCGGGTGTACGCTTTGGACTTGCTGGGGTGCGGGCTTTCGGAGCGGCCACGGCGGGGCTACGGGCCGGAGGACGTAACGTCGCAAATAGAAGATTTTGCGCGGGAGGAGATCGGGACTCCAACCCACCTCATCGCCAGTTCGCTCACAGCCGCGCTCTCAATGCCGGCGGCGGTCCGAAATCCCAAACTCTTCAAGAAACTCGTCTTCAACGCACCTACCGGCTACTCGACATTGGGAGAAAAATCTGGGTTGCTGGGCGACTTCATATACGGACTCTTTCGTACGCCCGTACTCGGAGATTCGCTGTACCATCTTATAGTTTCCAGGCGCGGCATCGGCTTTTATCTGGGGCGCATGTCGTACCACGACTCGAAATTCGTAACTGAGGAGTTGGTCGAGAACTGCTACCGGATCAGCCACCAACCGGGCGCCAAATATCTCCCGGCGGCATTCGCTTCCGGCAAACTGAACCAGGGTGTCGCGGATTATTGGCCCCGCATCCCGCACAAAACGCTCGTCTGCTGGAGCAAAGAAGCAACTACCTCGCCCGCATACGAGATAGAAGACTTTGTGCAGCGCAATCCTCGCTCCGAGCCCCGCATCTTCAAAGATGCTTCACTCCTTCCCCACGACGAGCGTGCGGAGACCTTCAACGAGCAAGTGAAGCAGTTTCTGCAGGCAAGCAGCAAAGGCTGACCTAACTTCGAAAACCGCCGGTACGCTATACTGGTTGCATGCAAGAAAAGACTACGCCACAAGGGCCCCTAAGCGTCGAGGAGTATCTGGAACTCGAAGAGACCGCCACGGTAAAACACGAGTACGTGGGCGGTGAGATCCACGCGATGGTCGGGGCCAGCCGGCGGCACAACAGGATTTCGCTCAATATCGCCAGAAAGCTGGCGGATGCAGCCGAGGGAAGTCCGTGCCGGGTCTACATAAACGATATGAAGCTTCAGGTCGAAGACATCTTCTATTACCCGGACGTAATGGTCGCCTGCGAGGAGCCGCCGGAGAACGAGTACCTGGAAGACAAGCCGTGCCTGGTGGTCGAGGTTACTTCGCCGGGTACCGAGAAGATAGACCGGCGCGAGAAATTATCCAACTACCAGAGCATCTCCTCGTTGCGGGCTTACGTCATCGTCGCCCAGGAGCGGCCCTGGATCTCCCACTACCAGCGCGACGAAAACGGCGTCTGGCTGCGCGGCGACCTCGTAAACGAAGGCAAACTTTCCTTGCCCTGTCCATCGGGCGCGGAACTGACTTTGGACGAAGTCTACGCCGAACTGTAGAGCTTCAGACCACAAGAAGTGCAAGGAACCCGGATTCTGTTAGATCCAGGTCCCTTACTCGGAAACGCTATGACCTTGAGGTTAGAGCTTACGCAGCGATCCCGCTGGGCACGTTGCTCCTGAGCCTCAACTCGGCTTCGCGCTGGAGCTGGCGAACCCTCTCGCGGGAGATGCCAAGCTCGTCGCTGAGTGTGGCGAGCGTCGCCTTCTCGCGGTCGTCTAGTCCGTAGCGACGGATCAGGACTTCACGGAGACGTTCCGGGAGTTGTTCGACCGCTTCTTCCAGCCAGCCGCTCTCCATCTCGCGGGCGACGGTCTCGCCGACCTCGGGCTCGCGCTCGTCTTCTATAAAGAAACCGAGCTCCGAAGCATCTTCTCCGGTGCCGGCGGGCTGATCGAGGCTCGTTGCGTCCGGTAGGGCGCTCTTTACGTCGCGAACCTGCTCCACGCTCCATTCGAGCTTTTCGGCCACTTCCTCGTCGGTCGGCTCCCGCTCGAACTCCGTCAAGAGCTCGTTGTAGGTGCGGGCCATCTTGCGGATCTTCTCTCCCATGTGTACTGGCACCCGGATGGTGCGACCTTTGTCCGCGACCGAACGCTGGACGGCTTGACGAATCCACCACGTAGCGTACGTCGAGAAGCGATACCCGCGGTCTGGATCGAACTTATCTATAGCCTTCATCAAGCCTATGTTGCCCTCTTGAATGAGATCCTCGAACTGCAACCCCATGTACCGGTACTTCTTGGCTACCGATACGACAAGCCGCAGGTTCTTCTCGACCAGACGATGCCGGGCCTTCTCGTCGCCCGCCTTCGCCCGCCGGGAGAGATCTATCTCCTCCTCGTGCGTGAGCAATTTGCCCTTGTCGATCCGGGCAAAATACCCGGGGATCAAATCCGGCGTCTCCTCTGAAGATTCTCTAACTCTCGAAATTCCAGTCTCCACAAATCCACCTTTCTACTGTATTAATTTATCCGTAATAATAACAGTTCTTGATACTATTGTCAAGTGTACTGTACTGCGT
>JBARZO010000475.1:0-5978 GCA_049650165.1 Rubrobacteraceae bacterium | reverse complement strand
GATTACATGGGTGAGTTCTACGAGGAGCTAAATGGCGCCAGGGAGAACATCCGCCGCATCGTGGAGCAAGAAGCCGGGCGCTTCGTAGAGATTTATGACTCGGGAATGGGTTTTCTGGAAGCTGAGATCGGGCGCGTGGCCGGGGGCCACTTCCCCGGTGAGGTGGCGTTCACCCTTCACGATACCTATGGTTTCCCTATAGAAGTCACGCGGGAGGTGTTGGCGGACAAAGGCATCTCTCTGGACGAGGCGGGATTCGAGAAAGCCATGGAAGAGCAGCGCGAGCGGGCGCGAGATGCGATGCAAGGCTACGAGAGAGTGGTCGCTGCTTTCCGGGACGAGCAGATAAAAAGCCGCTTCGTAGGTTACGAGCGGGAACAGGTAGATACTCAGGTAGTCGCCGTCGGTCCGGTGCCGGATGCGCCGGAGGAGTTGTATGTGGTGATTTCCGAGAACCCGTTCTACGCTACGGGTGGCGGACAGGTGGCGGACGAGGGTTGGATCACCTCGGACCGCGGCCAGTTAGAGGTTTTGGATTCTTTCCCCGCTGGAGACTACCAGGTGCTCCGAACGCGGGTAGAACGCGGAGATTTCGAGGTAGGAGACAGCGTTACGGCCTCTATAAACCGTGTTCGCCGTCAGCAGATAGAGGCCAACCACACTGCCACCCATATCCTGCATTGGGCATTGAGAGCCGTGCTCGGGAGGGACGTAGTACAGGCCGGCAGCTATGTTGGTCCTGACCGGCTACGCTTCGACTATCGGTATTCCGGTAAGGTCACAGACGAAGACCTCCGGCGTACTCAAGAGCTTGGACTACTCAAGATCACCGAGAACCAGCCCGTCCGTTACTACAACACCACACTAGATGAAGCTCGAAACCTCGGCGCCATAATGCTCTTCGGGGAGAAGTACGGCGACCTCGTGCGGGTTGTCGAAGTAGACGGCTTCTCGCGCGAGCTATGCGGTGGCACGCACGTCCGGGGAACGGCGGAGATTGGGGCTTTCAAGATCCTCTCCAACCGCAAGCACGGGGCGGACCTCTACCGGATCGAGGTTATTACCGGTCGTGAAGCCCTCTACTATCTGCTGGGCGCCACCGAGAAGGCCGAGGAAGTTTCAGAAGAACTGCGGGTAGACGTAGAGTATCTGCCGGAGGCTGTTAACGGCTTGCGCGAAGAAGTTCAGCAGGCACGGGAAGATTCCCGCGCGCAGGCACTAAAAGCCGGTCTCGAAGAGGTTGGTTCGCTCGTCGAAAACGCTGGGTCGGTAAACGGTGCGAAAGTGGTGGCCGAACAGGTAGTGGCTGCCGACGTCAAGGGTCTGCGTCAGATCTCCGACGACATCAAAAACCGCTTGGATGGCCCCTCTGCAGTCGTACTTGCTGCAGAACTGGACGGCAAAGCCGTGTTGATCGCTAACTTTCACCCGGACGTATCTTCCAAAGTGGGCGCTGGGGACATCGTCAAAGAAGCGTCGGGGGTGTTGGGCGGCGGTGGCGGTGGAAGCCCGACGATGGCCCAGGCCGGGGGCGGAGATCTCACGGCCATCCCAGAGGCTTTGACAAAGGTAAAAAAAGTTCTCAACCAGAAGCTATCTGGCGCGTCCGGTAGCTAACCGTTGCAGGGCTCGGAGGAAAACCCCGGGCGTATCGTCGCCCTCGACCTTGGTGAAGTAAGGACCGGTGTCGCCATTTCCGACATCGGAGCCACGCTCGCCCGGCCTCTGGAGGTCGTGCCCAGCGGACAGCTCGATGATTATCTCCGAGACATCGTTGACGAAGAAGGAGTCTCGGCGGTGATCGTCGGTGTTCCAAAAACTTTGTCTGGAGAGGTAGGTTTTCAGGCCCGGCGCGTGCTGGAAAGGATCGAAGCGCTAAGGTCGGAATTTCCTACGGTAGAGTTCATTGAGTGTGATGAACGGTTGACGACCAAGCTGGCTGTGGCCGGTACTAGAACAGGTAAGAAAAGGCGCGGCAAGACTAGGGAAAGAGTGGACCATCTGGCCGCAGCCCGTATGCTGCAGGAGCACCTGGATAACCGGAACAAATCGTGAGGCGCACGAGAGGGAACCGGCGCAGTGAGGATCTCGAAAACCATCTCGATTCTCTGGAAGGCGTGTACTCGAAGAACCAACGCAAGCATAGAACTCGCACGTTCGCGACCTTGATCGGCCTTTTGCTGCTAGCGGGAGTGCTCGGCGTTATCTACCTAATCTACACGACCGCCGTAAGCGACAGCGGATCCAGCGATGAGCCGGCGAAGGTTACGGTTGCCGAGGGCGACACCCTGGCGATCGTGGCCGACAAGCTCCAGGAGGCCGGCGCCATAGAGAGCGCCCCGGCATTCAAGATCGAAGCGCGGCTCGCAGGTGGCGGCACGTTGATTAAACCCGGTGACTATACCTTCGAGCCCGGAACGGAGGGTGATGAGATCATGGCCGAGCTGACCTCTAACAAGCCGCCTCCGACCTTCATCCTGACGATTCCCGAAGGCTTGACGATCGAACAGACCGCAAAGAAGGTCTCGGAGCAGAGCAATATCGAGGCGGGCAAGTTCGATGCGGCGGCCCGGGAGACGGATTATGGTTACGCCTTTCTCAATAAAGAAGAGATCAAAACGACCGAAGGCTATCTCTTTCCCAAGAAGTACGAGTTCGAGAAAGGCTCTGGAGCCTCTCAAGTCGTAAACCGAATGCTGGAACAGTATCTGATCGAAACCCAGAGCCTGGACTTCTCCGAGGCCGATAACCGTCCGAAACTCAGCGAGTATGAGCTAGTCACTGTAGCGTCTCTCATCGAGCGCGAGGCTGCGAATCCGGAAGAACGACCCCTGGTGGCGTCCGTGATCTACAATCGGTTGAAACAAGACATGCCGCTCCAGATAGACGCCACAATTCAGTACGCCCGCGGGAAGCCCAAGGAAAGGCTCTCGCTACAAGACCTGGAGATAGAGTCGCCGTACAACACGTACGAAAACTCCGGGCTCCCTCCCGGACCCATCGCCAGCCCGAGCCTGGCGTCGCTGAAAGCCGCCGCCGAGCCCGCCGAGACGGATTACCTCTACTACGTACTAAAGAAAGACGGTAACGAACACTTCTTCACCAATGACTACGATAAGTTCCTGGAGGCCAAAGAGAAAGCCGGTCTCTAGAGGTGTGTGTTCGTCGCCAAGCTAAAGTCAGGCTCCATATTCACCGACAACTATTACAGTGAACATCAGCGCCAAAACTCGTTTGTTGGGCGTTATAGGGCATCCCATAGCCCACAGTCTCAGCCCCCAGATGCACAATGCTGCCTTTTCCGCCGACGATGTCGATTACGCTTACGTGGCTATGGACGTTCAGCCGGAGAGATTAGAGGAAGCAATCGCCGGACTACCTGCACTTGGCTTCGTTGGCTTCAACGTCACCATGCCGCACAAAGAAAACATCATTCCGCTGCTGGATCACTTAGATGAGCCGGCCCGCATCTCGGGAGCCGTCAACACCGTAGTAGTTCGCGATACGGGCCTCTTCGGGATGAACACGGATGGTAGTGGTTTTGTCGAGGCTTGCGCGGAGTCAGGAGTAGAGTTCGCAGGAAAGAGGGTTCTCTTGCTGGGAGCTGGTGGCGCTGCGGCTGCTATCGCTGTGGCCGTACTCGGTGAGAACGTGGCAGGGTTGACTATAGCGAATCGCACCCTCGGTCGGGCCCAAGGGCTAGGAGAGAAAGTTGCGAGTATCGCTGGAGAAACCAAGATAACTGCGGTCACGCTGGATAGTGCCGGCGAAGAATCCGTCCATGCGGATGTGGTCGTCAATACCACTTATCTTGGGATGAAAGCCGATGATAGAATGCCAATATCCGCCGAGTACCTAGAGCCTAACAAGGTAGTCTGTGACGCGGTCTACCGCAGGGGAACCGTTACGGAGCTTATCCGCCAGGCGAAACAAATCGGTGCTCCGGTGGTCTCTGGGGGACGCATGTTGCTCTATCAGGGGGTTCAGGCCCAGCGGGTGTGGACCGAGAGGGAACCGAACGTGGAGGTTATGAGTAGTGCACTCACCGAATGAGGCTTCCCGGCGACTGACGCCGGAAAACATAGCTGAGATCCTGGTCAGTGAGGACGAGGTTTCGGAAGAGCGCATGCAGGAGGCTTTGAATAAGCAGCGGGAAGAGCATGTGAGCCTGGGTGAAATTCTCGTTTCAGACGGTTACGTGACGTCGGAAGACCTCTCGCGCATCCTTTCCCGTCACCTCAACATGGAGTACGTGGTTCTCTCTCAGGAAGAAGTGGACCCGGACCTGATCGGCATAGTGGCTGAGGAAACCCTCGTGAATTGTGAGGCGATACCACTCCGGGTTGAAAACGGCAAACTCGTAGTAGCAATGAGCGACCCGGCGAATAGCGAGTGCCGGAGCTGCGTAGTCGAAAGCGCGGGACTACCAATAGTTCCGGTGGTGGCCGCCGAAGACGCCATCCGGGTCACCCGTGAGCGCTTATTGCAAGATAAAAGACAACGAGCAGAATCACCGAGCTCCGGCAACGGTAGCGGCAATGGAGGGCAGCCAAACACACCTCCGAACGGGAGACGAAGCCGAGGGCGTCTGGGGAGTAGCCGGATAGGCGACATACTTGTAGAGCAGGGCAAAATCTCTGAGGAGCAGCTCCAACAGGCGCTGAACATGCAAGACGACGATCCAAGGAACCTCGGAGAGATACTGATCTCACTGGGTCTTATACTGCCGGCGGATCTGGCCCAGGCCCTGGCCCGCCGTCTTCGGCTTGAGTACATCGAGTTGAGCGACACCGATGTAGATCGAGGGTTAACGAGCCTCATAGATCATAAGGTTTTGAGGCGCCACGGGGCTGTTCCGCTGCGGATGCAAGACGGACGTTTGTTAGTCGCCATGAGCGATCCTAAAGACATCTATGCTTTGGAAGACCTGCGCATGATCTCCGGCTATCCCATAACCCCGGTCGTCGCTACCCAGCCGGACATCCAACGGGTCCAGAACAAGCTGTTTGCGTTGGGAGAAGGTGTATCCGAGTTCCTCGAAGAAGCCGCGATAGATTCTGTAAGTCAAGATGATGGAGAGGTAGACCTCGGAGCCGACGCCGGACCTGACGAGGCGCCTATTATCCGCCTGGTCAGCTCGATTTTGCAGCAGGCTGTTGGTGAGGGAGCTTCCGATATACACATCGAGCCCCAGGCCCAAGAGGTTACGGTGCGGTTCCGCGTAGATGGTGTTCTGCGAGAGGTAATGTCCGTGCCTTACAAGTTGCAGAGCGGCATCACCGCCAGGTTAAAGGTCATAGCCAACCTCAATATAGCCGAACGTCGGGTGCCGCAGGACGGTCGGTTCAGCGTGAGGATCGGTGGCAGTAAAGTAGACCTACGGGTAGCAACTTTACCTACCGCATACGGGGAGAAACTCGTTCTGCGACTGCTCGATACTTCTAATGTGGAGGCAAACCTCAGGAAGTTAGGTTTCTCTGGCAGCGCTTTCGAGCGGTATGAGAAGGTCTTTACCCGGCCTTACGGAGCTATCCTGGTTACCGGGCCGACCGGTAGCGGTAAGTCGACCACGCTCTACGCGACGCTCAACGAGCTTAACTCCCCCGGAAGAAACATAATTACCGTCGAGGACCCGGTCGAGTATCGAGTGCCCGGGCTGAACCAGATCCAGGTCAACCCGCGCGCCGGCCTTACTTTTGCCTCAGGGCTTAGGAGTATTTTGCGCAGCGACCCGGACATAATTATGATCGGTGAGATCCGGGACGTCGAGACCGCCAAGATCAGCGTCGAGTCAGCCCTCACCGGCCACCTGGTCCTCGCGACCCTTCATACGAACAACGCTCCCGGAGCCTTGACCCGGCTTACGGAGATGGGCGTCGAGCCGTTCTTAACCTCTTCTGCCGTGGACTGTGTGATTGCCCAGCGGCTTGGCCGTAGGCTTTGCGAACGTTGCAAGCAGCCCGCCGGGATCGAACGCG
>JBARZO010000474.1:0-8083 GCA_049650165.1 Rubrobacteraceae bacterium | reverse complement strand
GTAGATTCCGGCTCGCAATCTGGGTAGAGTTCTATCCAAATCGGGATGCGGCTCTCTACCAGATCGGTGAGCCGGGAACAGACCACCATATCCGGGAGCAAGCGCCGCACCTCGCGGTCGAGTTCCTCCTCTTCGACCCCATAAATCTCTATGTCGGGGCGCAACTCTCCCAGCACCACGGCAATTGCCTCCCGGTAAGAGGTGAGGTCTACAGCTAAAATCATCCGCGTCGTGTGCATGAGTAGATGTTAGCCGTAGGGCATTTACCAAACATCATAAGAATAGGGGAACTTTTTCTAGCTAAGTTGGGCTAGTTCGTACGCCCGATCGACGATCGAGAGTAGCTCTGGAAGCTGTATGTCCTCGATCTCCGTTCGCCGTCCCTCAATGCTGACGATAGACTTCGAAGAATGTCCGGGGTAGAGCTCAATCCAGATGGGCACCGTCTCGCGAACGATCGGGACGACCTCACTGCAAACCACCACGTGTGGCGCGTGGAGCGCCACTGACTTCTCTAAAACACCCGGTTGCACGCTGGTAACCCCAACGTCGGGACGCAACGCGCAGAGCGCCTCTGAGATGCTCTCGCGGTAAGCGCGGGGCTCGTTAGCCATCAGGACGCGTACTTTACCTTTACAGTGTTGCCCCAACGAAATATTTTTAGTCGAGTTCACGAGCGACTCCGGGGTACATCAAGAAGAGAGCCCTTGACTGGGCCGATCCCGAACAAACTATACCACGACATACTCAGCAGGACGGAACCCCCTCCACTTCCACTGAGACGCTCGCCAAGGGCCGTGGTTCGAAGACGGCCTACCTAGGCGAACCTCGTCAACAAGACGAGTATTTTATCTGGTTTTACGTATTCTAGCTTATCTCGACGATACCGTTACGGGTCGCGAAGACCAGGGCTTGCAGCCGCGAATGTACGCCCAGTTTATTGAGAATATTTACCATGTGGGTACGCTCGGTCTCGATGGTGATATGGAGCTTCTGGGCAATCTCCTTGCTGTCGAGCCCTTCGGACAAGGCTTGCAAGACCTCTTTCTCCCGACGGGTGAGCTTGTCTACAGCCTTACGAACTTCGTACTCTTCCTGGCGCTTGCGGCTCACCAACCTCAGCATCTCGATGATTTCGCTCGGCGAGATCAGGACTTCTCCGTCCATTATGCGCCGCGCCGAGTCCACGATCTCACTTATGGAAGCGCTTTTGTGCAGAACACCCGCCGCCCCAGCTTCGACCGCACTGGCAAACCGGGCCGGTTCGAGGCTAGCACTCAACACCAGCGTGGATACCCCGGACTTGGAAGCCGCGAACTCTTCGACCAGCGCCACACCGTCGCCGTCGGGTAGACCGAGGTCCACGACGGCGACGTCTATCCCATCCGCGCTGTTTGCGATCTCCTTTGCTTCTTCTATAGAGCCCGCCTGGGCAACAACGCTGAATTCCGGTTCGCGCTCGAACATAAACGCCAGGGCCTGGCGGAACGAAGCATGATCTTCGACGAGCAGAATGCTCGCTGTCTCACTCTTCACTTTTTCCTCGGTCATCATCGTTTTCTCCTATGCCCGATCTTTTGTCAGATATTATGCGCTTTTTCCGGTCCCGTTCTATCACGCGAACGCACCAATTTTAGCTAGCTCAAATGCGCTAGATGGCTGGCCATAGTTTGTCAGATTCTTGCTTGTCCACGAATTAGTTACGAGTGTAGCACTACTCGTGGATCAGCCGTGAGCTTGGAATCTCCAGACGTACCGTGGAGCCTGCGCCCGGTGCGCTCTCTACGGTGAGTTCGCCACCGATCTCCTCTGCCCGCTGACGCATCGAGTTCTGACCCACCCCGCCGAAGACTGCTCCGGCATCGAAGCCCTTACCGTCATCGACGACTTCCACCCAAACCAGCCCGTTCTCGTGTCCCAGTTCAACTTTGACGTTCCGGGCGTCGGCGTGGCGCCGCACGTTGTTCAGAGCCTCCTGGATGATGCGAATGATCTGACGGCCTTCGGTCTCGGGAATATCGTCGGGGAATCCGCTTCCTACTGAGAGTTCCAGACTGTACTGGGCCCGAGACATCCGGCGGTTCGTTTCCAGCAAGGATTGCAGCGAAACCATGAACGACTGGTTTAGCGTACCCGTAAGACGCAACTCAAAGATGGCTTCTCGCAAGCCTTCGACCGACTGCCTCAGGGCGTCGGCGATATTTTCCAGTCCGCTACCCCCACCATCCCCGGAGACAACCTGCAAGATCTGGGCTTCCTGTAAAGCGTAGACTATGTTCTGCAGGATATCGTCGTGGAGGTCGCGGGCTATGCGGTTTCGCTCGGCTTCCCGGACTTCCTCCAGAGCCTCCTCGACCCGCTTGCGTTCGGTTACGTCGTGGGCGACGACGCACATGGCCTGCCGTCCTTCCAGCTCGACCACGCTCACGTTAACCTCTACGTCCACTAGAGAACCGTTTCTGCGCCGGTACTGACGTTCCCCTATAGAGTACTTGCGTTTGTTAAGGACGCTCTCGATATTCTGGTCGATGGTCTCCCGGTCGCCGAGGACGATGTCGTAGAGCGTCATGTTTTCGACTTCCTCTTCCTCGTAACCTAGCGAGTTACAGAAAGCTCTGTTGCACTCCAGGATGCGCTTTGTCTCGACGTCCACGAGGAAAATGTTCTCGGCGGCCTGTTCTACCACTGTGCGGTAGAGTTCCTCATTTTGGCGCAGGGCTATCTGCATGCTCTTCTGTTGTGTTATATCCCTCCGGGTTCCCCAAGCCCGAACCACATACTCATCTTCTATGATGCCGGTAAGGTTGTTGAGGACATACTTGGGGTTTCCCCAGCGATCGAACTCCTGCGACTCGGCTTCCACCAACTTATAGCCGTTGCGAACGCCCTCACTCAAGAACTCGACGTTTCCCGGGACCGAGCGGGGCCATATGTCATCGATCCGCGCGCCAATGATTTCTTCCGCGCCGGAGAAATCGTACATCTGGGCCATCGCGTCGTTGCACTCGGCGAGGTAGCCGTGACGGTAGAAGTGCTCGATCTGCTCCTCAACAGGTTTATCGATCGAAATCGGCTCTTCCAACTCTATGCGCAGTATGCCCTCCGTACTCTGGGCGATGAAAGTCTGGTAGCGATCCTGGCTCGCCCGCAACGCAGTCTCGGCCTCTTCCCGCACGGCAAGCTCCCTCTGCGCATCTTCGTAGAGTCGAGCGTTGTCTATCGCCCCGGCCGCCCTCCTGGCAAGATCCTCTGAGAGCTTCAGGTCGTCATCGCCATAGCGACGTCCCGACTCTGCCGAGATCAGCGTGATTGCCCCGAGCGCCTGATCCCGGACGATCAGCGGCACGACCATGTAAGACTTCAAACCCATCTCGCGCAGTATTTGCAGGTGCTCCTCGTCCCCGGCCCTCTCTTTTAGAGCCGAGTCCGGGATCTCCGGCACCAGCACCGGCTGCCGCGTACGCAGCACCTGCGGCACCCCGTACTGAAATCCCTGGTCGGGGGGGTATCGCTCTTGCAGCATGTGGGCCAGCTTCACCTTCTCCGGGTCTTCGTGAACTATCGCCAGCCCCTTTAGCGAACCGTCTTCCTCGGCAATCTCTACTATGCACCAATCGGCGAGGTTCGGCACCAAGAGCCCCGCGACGCTCGCCAAGGTCTCCTCATAGTCCAGGGAGGAGGCGAGCACCTCGCCCGCCCGGGCAAGAAAACTCAGCCCCTCCTCCGCCCGCCGGCGCTCGGTCGTGTCCGTTACATACGTCCTTAGAAGTCCGCTTTCGGGTAGTCTGGAAATGGTCTGTGTGTAGAAGTTATCCCCTAGCTGTACGTCGCGATTGACGGGCCTCCCCTCGGACCTCTGGATCTCGGCGTCGACCGTTTCGAGATCCGCCAAGAGAGGGTGACTACTCCCCCAGTCCGCCAGATCTGAAAACCAGGCTTCGGCCGCGGGGTTGAGATACGTTATCTCACCGGCGACGGTCACCTCTACGATTGGATTCGGGTTCAGCCGGGGAAACGAGGCCAGCCGGACGAGTTCCGCCTCAGACCGCTTGCGGTCGGTTATGTCGCGGTTGATCTCCATGATGCGTCTAGATCCGTACTCCTCGACGACTGCCATGCGGCTCTCTATCTGCAAGCGTCGCCCGTCTCGGTGTGTGTGCGTCAACTCTCCTTCCCAGCGGCCAACGAGCTGCAACTCGGCCTCTACGTCTTCTCGCGGAGAGGAGAACTGTGTACGCAGGAGCTCGTGCGCGATTTCGCCTACGGCCTCCTCCTTACTCCAGCCGTAGATCTCCTCCGCCCCCTGGTTCCAATACGTGATAGTACTATCGGAACCGAGGACCATAACGGCAGCGTAGGAGAGGTCTATCAGTTCAGCCTGTCGCTTTAGCTCCGCTTCGTTTCGCTTGCGTTCGGTAATGTCTTCGATGACGACAATGCAATATTCCGGATCGCCTTTTTCGCTGTTTGCGACGGAGACGGTAAGGTCGATCCAGACGACGGAGCCGTCTTCGCAAAAATATCGCTTCTCTATAGAGTAGCTCGGGGTCTCATCCGCCTTCAGGGGCGCGAAAAGGTCCGGATCTTTCTGGAGGTCTTCGGTGTAGGTAATATCATGGAGGGTCATCCCTCCGACCAGTTCCTCGCGGGCGTAGCCTAAGATCTCGCAGAGCTTGTCGTTTACGCGCAGCCACTCACCCTCAAAACCTACGTGGGCGACCCCGACGGCGGCTTGCTCGAAGGTGGCCCTGAAACGTTCTTCGCTCTTTTGCAGTAACTCTTCAGCCTCTTTGCGCGAAGTTACGTCATAGCGTATAGCTACGTACCGGAAGGGCTTGTCCCTCTCGTTTGTCAGCGGCACTATAGTAGTGTCTACCCAATAGTACGTGCCATCTTTGGCCTGGTTCTTGATCTCCCCTTGCCATATATTGCCTTGTGCTATGGTCCTCCAGAGGTTCGTGAAGAACTCTCTTGAATGGTGGCCGGAGTTGATGAGGCGGTGATTCTGTCCTATTAGCTCATCCTCGGAGTATTTCGATATCTCACAGAATTTGTCGTTTACGTAGGTGATGTCGCCCTTCACATCGGTGAAAGCGACAATGGCAGATTCGTCTATGGCGAACTTCAGGTCCGAAAGCTCTTTGAGCGAGGTCTGCAACTCCCCTTCCGCCTTCTTGCGCTCGGTTACGTCGCGGGAGTTTATGACTATCCCGTGTATGAAGGGATCTTGTAGCAAGTTATTTCCGACGGCCTCAAAGTGATGCCAGGTTCCATCTTTGGCGCGGGTTCTGTACTCCACCGGGGGGTTGATGCCGGGGGTTTGCAAATACTCGGTGAGGGCCTTCATCACGTGCTCGACGTCGTCCGGGTGTATAAGATCGAAAGCCTTGTTACCGACGCGCTCCTCGGGTTTGTAGCCTAGTATCCGCTCTACCGCCGGACTCTCGTAGCGGATAGTTCCATCCTCATCCAGAATTAGAATCATGTCTGAAGCGTTGGTGGTCAGGGCGCGGAACCGCTCTTCACTCTCGCGGAGAACGTCCTCCGCCTCTTTGCGATCCGTAATATCTTCTTGCACCCCTATAAAATGTGTAAGGTTTCCACTATCGTCCCAAACCGGAGAGATGGATAGCTCGTGCCAGAATAGGGCGCCGTCTTTGCGATAGTTACGCAACATTACAGAACAATAGCGTTCCTCGTTGATAGCCTGGCGTAGCTCTTCCAGCGCGGGCTGGTCGCGGTCGTCCCCCTGCAGAAAGCGGCAATTGCGGCCTATGACTTCTTGGGCGGTATAGCCGGTCATTAGCTCAAAGCTGGGGTTCACATACGTTACAGGGTTGTCGGGCTGATTCGGGTCCGTGATGACGATACCGTTCGAGCTGGCGGTGATGGCCCTATCCCGCAACCGCAACTCTTCTTCGGCCTGCTTGCGCTTGCTAATGTCCACTGCAATGGCTATAAAGTACTGGGGCTCGTCCGATTCGTCGTGTACCAGCGAAACGGTGAGGTCGATCCAGACTCTACGGCCATGCTTGCCGACGATACATTTCTCTTCGGAGTACTCACGCAACTCACCCGCCAGCATCCTCACGCCCCGGTCAAAGTCGGCATCAAAATCTTCGGGTGAGATAAGGTCGAATACGCTTTTTTGCTCTAGCTCTTCGCGGGTGTAGCCGGTGATCTCGCAGAACCTGTCGTTTACCCGGGCCCATCCTGCGTCCAGGGTCACCTGCAGGATGCCGACGGCGGCTTGTTCGAAGGTAGCCCGGAAGCGTTGCTCGCTCTCCCGGATCTCTTCTTCCGACCGTTTGCGGTCGGTTACATCGAAAAGCACACCCTGCCAGAACATGGGATGCCCATTTTTATCCCTTACCAGGGCAGCCTGGTCCTGCACCCATATGATGCGACCGTCTTTGGTGTACTGGCGATACTCGGTTCTGAAAGGCTCGCCCGTCTCGTCCGTACGGGCGTCTTCTTTCAAGACCCGCTCGCGGTCTTCCGGGTGGAGCAGGCTCGTCAACAACTCGGGGTCCGACGTCCACTCCTCTGCCGAGTAGCCGAACATAGCCTCGACCTGCGGGCTAACGTAGAGTAGGTTCGTGGCGCGTTCGCCATAATCTACGGCTTCTACGTAGGTGACGGCGGGGATCTGCTCGACGAGCGTGCGATAGCGAGCCTCGACCTCTCGGCGCTGCTCTTCAGCCCTCCGGCGTTCGGTAATATCCCGTACCGAAGCCACCAGTAGCGATTCTCCCTCCGACTCGAACAAGCCTATGCGGACCTCTACGGGAAAGGTAGTTCCATCCTTCCGACGGTGGAATCCGTCTACCGTTTGGGGTGAGCCGCGAGAGACCTCTTGCCAGAATTCGGCCAAAGATCCGGGATCGTAATCTACCTCGATATCCGTTACCGACATGCCGAGCAACTCTTCGCGGGTGTAGCCGAGGAAATCGCAAGCCTGCTGGTTTACGTCTACGAAACGGCCTTCGAGATCGTGAACGAAAATGGCGTCTACGGCCTGCTCGACCAGCCGGCGGAAACGGTTTTCGCTCCTCCTAAACGCCTCCTCAGCCTTCATCCGTTCCCGGCGCACCCTAGCTTCCCGCAGTTCTCTTTCCACGGCGGGATTGAGCCGGACCAGATTTTCCTTGGTGATGTAGTCGTGGGCACCGGCCTGCATCATCTCGACCGCCAGCTCCTCTCCGACCTTCCCGGAGACGACGATGAATGGTAGATCGTAGCCCAGCTCTTTGAGCAGCGCGAGGGCCTCGGGCGCCTTGAAACGCGGCATGTAGTAGTCCGAGATCACAAACTCGTAAGGCTCTCCACTGTCATCAGCTTCCGTGAGGGCAGCTTTCATGTCTTCAGGGGTATCCACTCGTTCGTGGGCCGGATCGTAGCCTCCGCGGCGCAGCTCTCTCAGGAGCAGCATGGCGTCGTTCTCGGAGTCTTCTACCAGGAGCAATCTCAGCGGTTTGCTAGTTTCGCTATTTCGAGTTCCGCTGCTAAGTGTTTCGCTCATGCCAGCTCCATTTTTTCTTGCTCTACCTTCTCGGGTTTCGTACCATGCCCGCCGCCGAGCGTGAAGTAGAATGTGGCGCCTTCTCCTACCGAGCCCTCGGCCCAAACGCGGCCCCCGTGACGATGCACTATGCGCTGTACAGTGGCCAGGCCTATTCCGGTGCCTTCGAACTCCTTCGTGCCGTGCAACCTTTGAAACGCCCCGAAGAGCTTGCCAGCGTATGCCATATCGAAACCGGCTCCGTTATCCCGTACGTAGTAGACCGGACGCCGCCCGATGGGATCCGATCCGCTTTTCCGAACCCCGAACTCTATGCGGGCTACAGGCTCTTTACGGGTGAACTTCCAGGCGTTGCCGAGGAGATTTTTCAGGACCACCAAAAGCAGGCCGTCGTCGCCCCAGTCCGTTACGTCCTCCTCTATTATGAATTCCGCTTCTCTGCCGGGGTCTGTTTCACGCAGCTCCCGGGCGGCGCCGTCCGCCAGGGAACTCAAATTTACTCTCGCCCGGCGTAGGGGGCTCCGGGTGACCCGCGAGAGGTTCAGAAGATCGTCTATGAGG
>JBARZO010000473.1:0-6546 GCA_049650165.1 Rubrobacteraceae bacterium | reverse complement strand
GATCCAGAGAGGTCGGACTTTAGTCTGCACCAGGTGATCCGGGCACGCCGCCCCTACCTGTGAGAGCTTCGGCGACTCAGCACCACAGACGAACTCCATAACGTCATCCGAGACATCTACCCGCAGGATCTTGGAAGAAGTACCGGAGACAGCGCCGCGCAAAGCTGGAAGGACCGCGGCTAGCAGATCTTCTCGCCTGTCGTCGGGCAACGGTGCGACACCCTGGCCTCCAAAGGGCTCTTTACCGGCGCTCTTTCCGGCGACGAACTCCGCCGCGCGGTTAATGATCTCTATCGTATTGTTATAGCATTCCTCGGCAGTCTCCCCCCAGTTGACGAGACCATGCTTGGCGAGCAGAACGAGTTTGACGTCGGAATTATTCTTCGCCGCCTCGCCGACCTGTTTGGACAGCGTAAACCCCGGACGGATGTAAGGGATCCAGACCGCTTCGTCCCCGAAGCACTCGTGGACCAGCTCCTCACCATTCTCTGAGGCACAGATCATGTTGACGGCATCGGCATGGGTGTGGTCTACGTGAGGATAAGGAACAAAGGCGTGGAGCAGGGTTTCTATGGAAGAGCGCGGCATGGCGGGGTCGAGCTGGCACTTCGCCAGATAGGTGACCATCTCCTCGTCGCTCATCTCGTCCCGGTCCATCAGAGGCAAAATTTCATCCAGCTTCAGGCCCGTGAAACCCTCGGCCTGGATGGTGGATAAGTCGCTTCCCGAGCCCTTTACCCACATTGCCCGGATCTCCCGGCCAGTATGGTCTATCTCTGTCGTTTTGGTGGAGGTGTTTCCCCCTCCGTAGTTTGCTACAGATCGGTCCGTCCCCAGGAGGTTGGACCTGTAGGCCAGGGTTTCCAGCGGTAAGAGGCCTTTAGCCTCTCCACTATCCCACAAGCTATCTACTGCTCCGGCGAGCTTTACATCCATGTCTACATCCTCTCCTGTTCGAACACTATTTACCGATCAGCCCCATCCGGCTCCCCGGCCTTCTTTACGCTCTTCGGCCACCCGCTCCATATAGCCACTCTCTCGAAACGCTGTGATGGGATCGGACGCAGCGCCCATATCTTCCCGGACCTTGGCGCACAGAGGGCGCACGTCGGTCTTATAGGCTTCCAGGAGGATCCTGTGGGCTCCTAGAACGTCACCTGTGTGTTGTGCTCCTCTGAGAGCCTCCCGGTCGACGATGAGAGCTTTGGCGTAAGCTTCTTGTAGGTTCATAAGACTTAGGATCATACCTTCTATCTTGGGCTCGATGTTGTGGGTTTGGTCGATCATGTACGCTATGCGTTCTCCGCGGCCTTCGATCTCCCCGCCCACAAGCTCGACGTAGATCAGGAACAGCTCGAAAGGCTGCAGCGAGCCGACGATCAGGTCGTCGTCCGCGTACTTGCGGTTGTTGAAGTGGAAACCTCCGAGCCGATCCTCATCCAGCAGCATCGCCACCAGGTACTCTATGTTGACCTCTTTGGCGTGATGCCCCAGGTCTACAAGCACCTCCGCCCGCTCCCCTAGCTTCTGGCAGATACTGAGCGACGCGCCCCAGTCAGCGATGTCGGTGTGGTAGAAGGCGGGCTCAAAGGGTTTGTACTCGACGAGCAGCCGCATCTCTTCCGGCATAGCCTCGTAGACTTCAGCGAGGCACTCCAGCATCCTGTGCCGCCGTTCTATAAACGAGTCTTGGCCTGCGTAGTTGGTGCCATCGGCCAGCCAGAGGGAGAACACCTCGGAACCAACCTGTTGCGCTACATCCACGCACTCCAGTATGTGATCGGTCGCCTTACGTCTCACCTCCGGGTCGGGATTGCAGACGCTCCCTAACCTATACTTCTCTTCCTGGAACAGATTTGGGTTGACGGCTCCTATTCGCATACTCAGGGACTCAGCATGCTGTTTGAGTTCTCCGTAGTCGTCCACCTTGTCCCAAGGGATATGGATGGCTACCGAAGGACAGATACCGGTGTGTTTTTGGGCTTCGGCAGCGTCGGCGATCTTTTCAAAGGGGTCGCGCGGCACGCCCGGCTGAGGAAAGACCGCAAAACGGGTACCGGTGTCGCCGTACCCCCACGAGGGAGTCTCTATTCTCTGGCTCCGCAAACGATTCTCGACGCCCTCAAGGTCTACTCCTCTTGAGACTAAATACCGACTTAGGGCATCGTAAGCTTGTTCCGTCTCTCCCTCCGTACTCATGCCACCCTCCGATCGGCCAGTGCGAAACCAACTTCTAAATCACGCAACAATATCCGCGCCTCCCTGCTGCATCTTTGCGAGCTTATGAACTTGCTCCCGGGTAGCCGGGTACATCTCCCGGTATATGCCGTAGAGCTGGTCGTAGACTTCGCGGTTCGCCTCCTGTGGTTCGACCGTATCCACGATGCGACTCCAGTCGGTATCTTTATCTGCCAAACCCACGGCTCTTGCCGCGAGCAGGGCATCACCATATGCGGCCCCGATAGTCTCTTCGGGCAGTTGCTGTTCGCTGCCCGTTACGTCGGAGACTATTTGGGTCCACAGGCCTCCTTTGGTTCCACCTCCTACGGCTACAAACCGCTCGCCACCGCCACCGGCCTCCCGCATGTATTCGAGGATATGTCGCACACCGTAGGCGGTTGCTTCCAGCATCGCCCGGTAGAGGTGTCCCCGCCCGTGGCCTATGGTGAGGCCGGAGATCAGGCCGCGGGCATCCGGGTCGAAGATAGGGGTCCGCTCCCCCGCAAAGTACGGCAGCACAACGAGGGCATTGGAGCCCGGAGGCACCTCGGTGGCTTCTTCAGTAAGCTCCTCGTACGAGACGCCTCCCGAGATCTCCTGTAGCCAGCCAGTCAACGCCCCGGAGGTCGCCATCCCGGCCGCCAGGTTGTGGGTTCCGGGAAGAAGGCCGGTAGTTCCCCATAGGCCGGGGTGGGACAGCGGCTCTTCGAGTATCTCGATCATAAACATGGTAGTGCCGTACATCAGCATGAGGTCCCCAGGAGCTCGCACGCCGACGCTGGCTCCCTCGCTCCAGGCATCAATGGTGCCGGCGGCCACCGGCGTGCCGACCGGTAGACCGGTCTCCTCAGCAGCCTGTAGTGTAACCTCCCCAGCCACCTCGGCGGGCCACAAGAGACGTGGAAGCGGTAGTTCCGGTGCCACCTCAGAGGCCCATTCCTCGATCCAACGGTTCTCGCGAACGTCGTAGAGGGGATCACACTGGCTCGCCGAATGGTGGTCAAGTACGTACTCGCCGGTCAAGCGGTGAGCTATAAACGAACTAGCCATAAAGAACTTCTCGGTGCGCTCCCAAACATTGGGCTCGTTACGCCGCAGCCAGAGCAGCTTTGGACCTACCGCCTGCGTGGAGAGCACCGAGCCGCAACGCGCGAGCAACTCCTCCTGTCCGTAGCGCTCGTTCAACTCCTCTATTTCGTCCGCCGCGCGAGCGTCTATACCGTAGAGGATCGCGGGTCGCAAAGGAGTGCCTTCAGCATCGGCTGGGAGCAAGCAGGCTCCAATGCCGCTAGCACACACAGCAGCGACCTCGCCATCAGCTTCTTCGAGAAGCTCTCTACAGATAGAGACGAAATCTTTCCACCAAACCTCTTCGGCGTCGTGCTCTGCCCAGCCAGGATTCGGCAAGGAGAGGCCGTGGGGCCTCTCAGCGGTCGCTACGACCTCTCCATCGGGCCGGGCGAGCACGCCTTTCGAGCTTGCTGTGCCGACGTCTACGCCTAGTAGCAACTCGCTCACATGTACTCCCTAGTGTTGCAGGGGATGCACACAACGACACCCCCTGCAGATGGCATCTCAGCCTAGAAGTTGAACTCGCCGATATTGTCCTTGGTGAAGACCAGAGGCGGCCCAAGAAGGACCTCATCCGGCGCAATCAACTCAACCTCGCCGAGCCTTCCAGCCTTGAACTTCGCGCCTTTCTCAGACGGCATATTCCCTTCTACCTGGCGGTTGGCTACATGCACGGCCAGATAACCGAGGTCGACGGGGTTCCAGAGAACGAACTTATTGATCGTACCGGACTCTATGTATGGCTTGGTCTGGTTCGGGGTACTCAAACCGGTAACTGCGACTTTATCCTTGACCCCGAGTTGCTGAACAGCTTCAGCCGCGCCAGGCAAGGCGACGGTGGTCAGGCCAAATACTCCTGCGGTATCCGGATTGGCCCTGAGGTAGTTTTTGGTGACGTCGATGCCTTTCTGAAGGTCCTCCTCGCCCGGTTCTATAGAAGCTATCGACATGTCGGGGTACTCATTCTTTATGTGTTTCTTCATCGCGTCGATCCAGGCATTCTGGTTGGGGGCGGTCAGTGACCCGGTTACGACCAGAAATTCACCTTTTCCGCCGGTGTCTTCGGCCATAATCTCGACCATCTGCTGACCAATTGCCTCGAATGTAGCCTGGTTGACGAAATACTGGCGGGAATCTTCTTTGACGTCGGCATCCCAGGCCGATGTCTTGACGCCGGCTTCTCCAGCCTTACTCATTGCGGGGGCCAGTGCCTCGGGGTCGTTGGCGGCAATGGAAATAGCATCGCATTGCTGCTGGATCATCTGCTCTATCATCTGGACCTGCTCGGCGGCTTTGGCTTCGGATGGCCCATTGTAGTTCAGCTTGACACCCAGTTCCTCGGCGGCTTCTTTAGCGCCTTTCTCTGAAGCGTTGAAGTACGGAATACCTACCAGCTTGGGCATCACGCAGACCTGCGCCTGACCTCCGCCACCTCCGCCAGTATTGCCTTGATCAGACGGCCCCTCCTGTCCTACTCCACACGACGCGGCGACTAGGGCCAGAACGGTCCCTACCAACAGCATCCTGAAGACTTTCGAGAATCCTTGTCTCGCAAACACGTTACTTCCCTCCTTTTTCGTAGATTTGTGAATATCTTCTTTCTTTCTCGACACGCTTATCCCTCCTTCCGGAAAAACTCGTTGAAGAACACGGCTGCTATTAGCAGCACCCCGAGTACAAAAAGCTGCCAGGTGCTGGATACTCCGGCCAAAACAAGCCCGTTTCGAAGGGTGGCGATGATCAGAAGTCCCAGAACCGTGCCGGCTACGGAACCTTTTCCACCGTAGATGCTCGCCCCGCCAAGTACGACCGCCGCGATAACGTCGAGCTCCAATCCGGTACCCGAGTCGGCCCTTGCGGTGGAGACCCGGGAGGTGTAGATAACTGCTGCAAGGGCCACCAGAAAACCCGTCCCCGTGTAGAGGGCGACCTTTACCCGACGTATGGGCACACCCGAGAAACGGGCGGCTTCTTCGTTGCTACCGATAGCGTAAACGTAGCGACCGTAGCGGGTACGGGCGAGGATCAACCACACCACTGCAACGGCTATGACAAAGACGATCAACTGTCCAGGTATAGGCCCGATAAAGAACTGTCCAAAGTAGTCGAACCAGGCCGGAAAATCCGACACCGCGTCTGCGTCCGAGAGCCCAAAGGCCACCCCGCGGAACAACGCCAGCGTGCCCAACGTCACTACCAGCGGATGAAGCTCCAGTTGGGTTATAAAGAAGCTGTTGAACGCGCCGGCCGCCAAGCCTACGAATACACCGAATAGAATTGCCAGGGGAAGCGGCAATCCGGCGGCGAAAGAGAACCCGACGGCTACGGACACGATGGCCAGGCTAGAACCAACCGACAAGTCTATGCCGCCGGTGATAATGATGAGGGTCATGCCGAGGGCGATCAGGCCTATCTCCGTGAAGAAACGCGAGGTATTGAGCATATTGGAGAGCGTCAGGAAGTTTGGCGAGAGAAACGACATGGCGACCACCACTAGAATCAAGACGGCGAACAGGACCAACTCTCTCGGAACCTTCAGATTATCCATGCGGCCTCTTAGAGTGGTGATTGCACTGGCGATCATGCTTCCGCCCCCAATACTCTCCGGCGTAAGACGTCGCCTGAAATAGCCAAGAGTATCAACGCTCCCAGCACGCCGCTCTGCCATATACCGGGAACCCCGATCAGGATCATCCCGTTCAAGATGGTCCCTATAAGGACCGCACCGGTAAGAGCAGCGAGCGTAGAGCCCCGCCCCCCCGCGATGCTGGTACCCCCGATAACACCGGCAGCGATAACTTGCAACTCAAGGCCGGCGCCGGCGTTAGTCTGAACGCCACCTGTTCTCCCTATAAAGACCATCGCGGCGACGCCGACGCAGACCCCGACAAGGACAAAGGTCATGAACCGGGTCCGATCCACGGGAAGGCCCACGAGCCGCGACGCTGCGCGGTTTCCTCCAACTGCGTAGACGTTCCGGCCCCAGATCGTGTTGCGGCTCACCAGCGACAGCACGACGAATAGAGCGAGCAGGATAATAAGCGGAATGCTAACCCCGAATATTGTCCCAAGGCCCAGAAATCGGGTTTCGGCGGGTATTCCACTGACCCACTCTCCACCGGTGATCAGCAGGATCACTCCACGAAGGGCGTAGAGCATACCCAGAGTGACAATGATGGCCGGGACGCGCCCTACGGTGACCAGGAAGCCATTCAGCGCCCCGGCCAGGGCGCCAACAACGACGGCGGCCAGTAG
>JBARZO010000472.1:0-5605 GCA_049650165.1 Rubrobacteraceae bacterium | reverse complement strand
GAAGGAGCCAGTCGCCGCGAGGAACTCTTCGGCTTCCTCTATTGAGTCGAAGAGCGGTATCGCCTCGCCGTCGTCCAGCGAGATCGCCAAAAGCTCGACCTCTTCCTCCGGCCCGCCAAAGATGACGATGTGGTTCGCTGAACCGTCCATACCCTTACTCTACCGGATGTTCCCCCGATGTATCCCGCGGACCGCCGGCGGTCCAGAACCGGACTTTCCGCAGAAGGTCACGGGTTGTAGTAGAACGGCTACGGTAGAAAACGAACAACCCCGAGGAGATCCATGAACGAGAAGGAAGAACCCACCGAGTATGCGATAAAGCAGGTCGGCGAGCGCTACTGTCCCATCATCATGGACCGGGAGGCCGGCGGACACTACGAGATCAACAACCCGATGACCGGCGGCACGCTGAGCTACAACAACGCGGAAGCCGCCGAAGCCTACATAGAGCGGGCGAAGAAGAAAGAGGGGAGCGGGTGACTCAGTAGAGTCCGGCTTCGTCCAATTGCCGGGCTATGGGATCTAACTGTTCCCGCTCGGTGATGTCCCGGGCTTCCTGCTCTACCCGGACTACCTGCTTCTCCTCGAACCGGTTCTCTATTTCTTCGAGGTATTCGAACTGCTGCTCTAACCTGGAACGCATGAACTCCCCCTCCACCGTCTCGGGGAAGACGCGGTTCACCAGCAGCGCCCCGACGTATACGTCGTTTCCAGTCAAAGTTTTTAGGGCGCGAGCCGTTTCTTCTATAGGCAGCCGTTCAGGTATGAGAACCAGGTAAAAGGTCGTATCTTCGAGGAGCCGGTGCCGGGCGTGGTGAAACTTGTTCCGGCGCTCACGGAGGCGGTTGAGTATTGGGTCTCCTTCCGGCTCGTCGTCGCCGGCCAGGTTGCGCATCATGCGCTCCATCCCGGCGACTTTCTCCCGCTGGCGGACCATGCCCTCGGCCCACGCCGTCAGCAGCGCCGGTAGTGTTAGGAGTCGCAGAGTGTGGCCGGTTGGGGCGGTGTCGAAGACGATCCGGTCGTACTCGTCTGGGGAGAGGGCGATGAGGTCCACGAAGCGATCGAAGAGCGCGGATTCCTCGGTGCCGGGACTATTCTTGGCGAGGTCTAAGTGCTGCTCGACCGTCGATTGTACTTCGATGCTCACGGATTCCTTGGCGTCCACTTTGATCTTCTCAATGTACTCCTCAGCGTCCTTCGCCGCGTCGATCTCGACGGCCCACAAATTACCCTCGACGTGCCGCGGCTCTCCCGAAAGCTGCATCCCGAGGATGTCGCTCGTCGAATGGGCCGGGTCGGTGGAGACGAGCAAAGTCTTCTCGCCGCGTTGCGCCAGAAGCGTGGCGAACGCGGCGGCGAGGGTTGTTTTTCCGACGCCGCCTTTGCCGCCGAAGAAAGCCAGGCGGTGTTGGCCGGGCTCTCCGTTCAACAGCAGAAACCGGCTTCGGGGAAAGTCTCCATGCCCATCCGACGGTGCCACTGGTGGAAAGACTCGACGAACTCCGGGTAGAGCGCCAGGGAGTAATAGCTGGTTGGGTTGGGGACGCCGAGCGCTTCGAGGAAGAGCATCGCCATCAGGGTGTCTTGCTGGCGGTTAGCTTCTTTCTGGAGCCCGGAGCGCCATTTGCTGACGAGGAACTCCTCGTTGAGTTCGTTGATCTTGTCGTAGATCTCCCGCAGACTCGGCGACATTCAGATCCCTTTCAGGCTCCTACCGGAGTCGCCATTTCGTCCATATCGGAGCGGATGGCGGTGACGGCTTCCTTCGGTTCCGGGATGTGGCCGGAAAATAGGACCTTGCCGTCCAAAATCACGGCGTTGTAGGAGACGCCCCGGTTTATTTGCCGGAGGGTTTCGCGGATGGAGAGGCCGCGCTTGCGGGCGTCCTTTAGCACGGATGGGATGAGCCAGACCATGTTACGTGGGTCTACGACGGTCATCTCGACTTCTTCGTCGAAGAGGTCCTCGCGGAGGGCGCGGTAGACTGCGCCCATCTTCTCCATCTCGTCGCGGTTGTGCTTGAAGGTGCTGGGGTCGCCGAGTTCGGTATTCTCGCCGCCGAGCCGGCCACAGCACCCGGAGGCGCTCGTCTGCGAGTCCCACTCGCGGACCAGGATTATCCTGTGCATAGAGCCTAACTCCTTACTGCGGGGTGTTCCCGCGCTCGCCACGGGCCCGCTGTCCCCGCGCCCGGTTGAAGGCGATGATCGCCTCGATTATCAGCCAGACGGCCAAAATGAAGACGACCGCGTCAACGACCAGCAGCAGCCAGGAGCCCTCTGCGTAGAACTCTCCGAGTTGGATGAACAGCGCGTAGGTCGTCATCGAGAGTAGGAAGACGAGTGGCACGAGTTGGACTATGAAGTTGCGACCACGGGTGAAGACGTAGATCGCTATCACGGTGAGCGCGAGACCGGCGGTGAGCTGATTGGTGGTTCCAAAGAGCCGCCACAGGTAACCGAAGACGAACCCGGCCTCGCCGCCGCGGTCGCCGCCCGGGTAGAGCGCAAGTCCCAGCGGTATGAGAACCCCGATCGAGGTCGTTAGCGTCACGTTTCGGGTTAGGGGCCTTATTCGTGCTATCTCCCCGATCTCCTGGATAATGTAGCGCTGGAGCCGGATGCCGGTGTCCATTGTAGTGCCGGCGAACGTGATGACCACGACCGCGGCGAAGATGACGCCCGCCGTTTCCGGGATGCCGAGGTTGCTGGCGAAGCTTCCGACGCCAACGGTAAAGTTCCCGACCGCCCCGTCCGAAGCCGTGGCGAAGTCAGGGTACTTCCCTTGCCAGGCGGCGGTGGCCCCGAGGCCCGCCGTTACTGCCAGGAGCGAGCCGAGGGCCAGCGAGCCTTCGCCCAAAGCGCCCATGTAGCCTACGTAACGGGCGTCTTCTTCGTTATCTAACTGTTTGGATGACGTGCCCGAAGCGACCAGGGTATGGAAGCCGGAGATCGCGCCACAAGCGATGGTTATGAACAGGAACGGGAAGATGCTCGGCGAGTCCGCCGGCACGTTGGAGTTGATAGCTGGGGCCGCGATGGTGTTGAACCCGACGGCTATGCCGAGGAAGATCACACCTAAAGCGACGAAGAGCTGGAACGAGTTGATGTAGTCCCGCGGTTGGAGCAAGAGCCACACCGGCAGCCGGGAGGCGAACCACGTGTAAGCGAAGATCAGGATTACCCACATCGTCCGCGGTTCGAGCCCGAAGATGCCCGCCAATCCATCTACCTGTATCGGAAATATCTGTCCGACCGGGATCAGGGCGTACAGCAGCGCGACGGCGACGAGAGCCGGGATCAGGATCGGGCCGCGTCCCCGGTAGGCGTACTGCCCGATTACTATGGCTATCGGGATGATCGCCACAGCCGGTATCACCGCCCCGGGATTTGCCTCGAAGAGGATCGCCATCACCACCCCGAAGACCGCGTTCACCAGCGTCAGTAGGAAGAAAAGGATGATCAGGAATAGGGTTCGGGCTCTCGTGCTTATGACGCCGGAAGAGAGCGTCCCGATGTTCTGTCCTTTGTTACGGACCGAGACGACGAGCGACCCGAAGTCGTGAACCCCGGCGGCAAAGATCGTGCCGAAGGTGATCCACAACAGCGCCGGCAGCCAGCCCCAGAAGGCCGCTATCGCCGGCCCTACGATGGGCGCGGCCCCAGCTACGGAGGTGAAGTGGTGCCCGAACAGCACGTGCTTGTTGGTCGGCACGTAGTCCACACCGTCCTCGAACTCGTGCGCCGGGGTCTCGAAAGACTTGTCTAGCGCGTAGACCTTCTCGGCCAGGTACTTCGAGTAAAACGTGTAAGCTAAAAAGAAAGCACCCAGTACTACGACCACCACGAATATTGCTGGCATCTCCTGCTCCTCCTAGTTCCGTGCCATGTCCCCTAAACCTACACAGTAGCGGTCAACTACCCGCTCAAGTCACTATAGAGCTTGGGGTTTATCATTACAACCCCATGGCCGTATACGACTTACAAACCCTCCGCACGTCGGCCGAGATGGCCGCCGTTGCCGAGCTCGCCTACACCGACGAAGAGGGCTCGCCCCGCATAGAGCCCCTAACGCCGCTGCTCCTGCAAAAAGAACCGGCCTTTGCCCTGCCATACTCCCGCACGGATCTGGCCCACAAGCTAGAGAAACGCCCCGAAGTGTCACTGACATTCTCCGAGTCTCGGCTCGCCCGGGTAGGATGGAGCCCGCTCGCCGTGGAAGGAAGGATGGAGGTGGTTCCGGACATCGAGGGAGACACGTTCCTGGACGATCTTCTGTACTGGGAGCTTCGCAAATTCTGGCCTTCGCGGCAGCTCATCGGAAGCCTCGTGCTCCGGCGCGACAACTGGTGGTACGTGCCGCGCCTGATCCTCCGCTTCACCGAGACCGACGTGCCGCGACCCATCGCCCGCCGTACCGACTCGCATCACGGCGTCCTCGCCTGGAAACAAGACAAAGGCATTGTCTCCGACACCGTCCGGGTAGCGGACTGGGAGGCTGAAAGCCCGCTGGTGGAAACAATCTCCCAAGACGTGTCTTTGCCCGGCGATGCTAGCGCCGCCCTGCTCTATCATGACTTCTCCGTCCCGGACCTAGAGCAGCGAGCAACGCTTCACGTAGCCGGTCGCCTGAGCAACGGACGGCTTTACGACACGCGACGCGAAGGCAAGCGTTCCCTCGGCAAGCGGCCCAGCATCGTTGCCCGTTGGCGGGCTCAGAAAGAGTTGGAGCGAGATTGCAAGGCCGGTCTCAAAGACCCGAAGTGGGGAGAGGGGTAAGGTTTCGGCCTAATCGTCCGTCAGTCGGATGATACGATGATTGCCTCGCAAGGGGTAAGGCTGTGATCAGAGACTCAAAACAAGGACTTCTGCAACGCAGAAAGGTAAATAGCCCCGTGGTTTCGCGGGAGATGTTAGTTCTCGGTCTGGTGACGCTCGGCATAATGGGTGGACCTTTCCTGCTCACCATGCTACCGCTTCTTTTCGTTTATTCGCTTGGTTTTGTTGGGACGGACGTTGCCAAAGTGGTGTTCTGGAGCTGTGGGTTTACCTCTTACGTCGTCTTGCTGCCACTGGCGACCGGCCTGGCTCTCAGGAGTCGCGAGCGGAAACAGGAGATCGCCGGCGAGATGATGGCCTTCTTTTCTTCCAGGATAGTAGATCTGTACTCTGTCTCGAAGCTCTCCCCGTTTTCCGAAGATCCTCGAACAGCAGAGGCTTTCGCGATCTACTCGCAGGCGGAACGAGAGTCGGAAGAGAACGTAGGGAATCCGTTACAGGTAAGGGAAACCATCGAGCGCGGCGTCTCCCTGGTGGACGAGTTGTTGGAGGACCATCGTGGAACCTGAAGATCAGGGGGCGAACCGTTGGTGAGGCGCATCCGGTGGGTAGCGGTGATCCTGGGCGTCGCAACCACGGTGGCGCTCGGGGCGGCGCTGCTGGCTTTCGTCAGCCTGGTGCTGCAACCCTTCTTGATTTCCATAACCAGTACCGGACCGGTCAATGGAACCACCTCGGTTACAGTAACCCAAGAGAGAGTGCGGGGGTTCCTTGTGCTTGCGTTTCTCATCACGGCCGTATTTCTCGCCCTTCTTGCCGGTGGA
>JBARZO010000471.1:0-2882 GCA_049650165.1 Rubrobacteraceae bacterium | reverse complement strand
CCCCACGAAAGTGTGGTTGGCGTACTCCGGGAAACCTACCCCCAGATGGCTCCTATCCGCCCCGCCGGCCTCCCTCGTCGCCCGGGTCGTCTGCTCCACCTGAGCCAGGATGCGGCAGGCGCCGTCGAGCAACGCCCGACCGCCCTCCGTCAACTCGACGCCGTTCCGGGTCCGGTTGAAGAGCCCAACTCCCAACTCCTGCTCCAACTTGTGAACCTGCTGGCTCAGCGCCGGCTGGGACAAATACATCCGACCGGCGGCGCGGCTGAAGTTCAACTCTTCCGCCACCGCCACAAAATATCTAAGCTGCCTCAGTTCCATATCCAGGCCGATTATAGGGCAACTTTCGCTTTCTTGAAGTACCCCGCAACACAACAAATCAGATCATAACCGGAGCTTATGACCGAAGAGGCAAAACGTATTGGACGCCCGTACGTTCGGGCTTTAGATTCCCTATATGAGCAGTTATACGGTGAACAGTATGGACCTGATCGGATCGGTGAGCTCTGAATGACGAGTGGCTTCGAGGACCTGTTGCGGGGTCGGGTACCGGGCAAGAGTCTGGACCGGGAATTTTACGTGGACGAAGGTGTGTTCGAGGAAGACTTGAGCAAGGTTTTTCACAACAACTGGCTCTTTGCCGGGCACTCGTGTGAGATCCGGGAGCCCGGAGACTACTTCACCTTCGAGGTCGGTGAGGAGTCGCTCTTGATCCTGCGGGACAAAAGCGGCGACGCCCGCGCCTTCTTCAACGTGTGCCGTCACCGGGGGTCCAAGATCTCCACCGAGCCCTGCGGCCACGCAAAAGCCCTGGTCTGTCCTTACCACCAGTGGGTATACGCCCTCGACGGCAGCCTCACAAACGCCCGCCTCATGGGCGACGACTTCGACAAGGACGATTACAAGTTGCGTTCCGCCGAAGTTCGGGAGGTCGCCGGCCTGATCTTTGTGTGCCTCTCACCGGACGGGTCCACGCCGGACTTCGAGCACTTCTACAACGCCATAGAGCCGCAGCTAAGGCCGCATGGTTTGGAGAAGGGGAAAGTCGTGGTTCGGCACCACTACGAGGTCCGGGCGAACTGGAAGACCCTGATCGAGAACAACCGCGAGTGCTACCACTGCCGCGTCAGCCACCCCGAGTTCTGCACGTCCAATTACGACCTCGGCCTGCCCGGTGATACGCGGAGCGACGATGGGTACGATTCGCTACTCGACAGCGAGTATCGCCGTTGGCAAGGGCTCGGGTTGTCGCCCGAGGAGATCAGCTTTCCCGGCGGATATCCGTACCGAGTCTCGCGCTTCCCGCTGAAAGAAGACTTCGTCACCGAGAGCCTCGACGGGAGCCGGGTCGGGCCGCTTATGGGAGATTTGGCCGACCAACAGGTTGGCAGCTTGAGGATCATCACGCTACCCAACTTCTGGGCCCACGCCAACTGCGACTACGCCATGACGACCCGGCTCACCCCGGTAAGCGCCGGCGTCACGCGGATCCTGGTCAGCTTTCTCGTCCACGAGGACGCCGTGGAAGGCGAAGATTACGACCCGGAACAGGTCGCCTACGTGTGGAAGACGACCTCGGAGCAGGACTGGGAGCTTTGCGAGAACAACTACACCGGCATAAAATCCGTCGCCTACGAGCCCGGTCCCCTATCCGAAGTCACAGAAAGCTCGGTCGAGTCGTTTCTACAGTGGTATCTGGACCAACTAGGAGCTGCAGATGTCGGGACGGATCAGGCATACCCGCTCTCGGCAGCGGTTTAGTCAAGCATCGGGGCTCGAAGTCCGGCGCCACTTCTCCCGGCCTTCGAGATAGAGGTCGCCGCCGTAGAGATCGTTTACCACCGCAACCGGAAAGTCCTCTACTACCAGCCGCCGAATAGCTTCGGCGTCCAGGTCCTCGTAGGCGACCACCTCGGCGGACTTTACGCAGCGGGCGAGCAAGGCCGCCGTGCCTTCCACCGCCCCGAAGTAGACGCAGCCGTGTTCCCGCATGGACTGGCGCACGGCGTCCGAGCGCAGGCCCTTACCGACCATGCCGCGCAGGCCCCGCTCGATCAGCAGGGGCGAATAAGAGTCCATCCGGGAGGCGGTCGTTGGTCCGGCGGGACCGAGAGCCTGGCCGGGTTTCGCCGGTGCGGGGCCGGTAAAGTAAATGATTTGTCCCTCCGGGTCGAAGGGAAGTTTTTCGTTTTTCTCTATAGCCTCTTTCATGCGGGCGTGGGCCGCGTCGCGGGCGGTGTAGAGCGTGCCGGAGAGGCGGACGATATCGCCCGTCTTGAGCGGTTCCAGGTCCTCGTAGGAGAGTGGGGCTTCGAGATGTATGGCCTCGCTCACAATTCCACCTCCCCGACCCGGTGGGAGTGGCAGTCGAGGTTCACGGCCACCGGGAACGAGGCGATGTGGGTTGGGTGGCTCTCGATGTGGACCGCGAGCGCCGTAACCCGGCCGCCGTAGCCGGCGGGTCCGATGCCGGTAGCATTGATCTCCTCCACCAGTTCTTTTTCAAGTTCGGCCACTTCCGGGTCCGGGTTAGGCTGGCCGGAAGGCCGGGTCAGGGCTCGTTTGGCGAGCTGGGCGGCTTTATCGAAAGGACCCCCCATACCGACGCCTACCGTCAGCGGCGGACTCGCGTTCGGGCCGGCTTTCTCTATCGTTTCGACCACGAATTCTTTCATGCCGTCTACGCCATCCGCCGGGGTCAGCATCGTCAGGCGACTCATGTTATCGCAGCCGCCGCCCTTGACGAGCATCGTCAGTTTTAGATCTTCTCCGGGAACGATGTCGTAGTAGATCACCGCGGGGGTGTTGTCGCCGGTGTTGGTGCGTTTTATCGGGCTCTCGACCATGGACTTGCGCAGAAAGCCTTCGTCGTAGCCCTGCCG
>JBARZO010000470.1:0-8216 GCA_049650165.1 Rubrobacteraceae bacterium | reverse complement strand
GGGATAGGCTCGCCAACCGTCTGGCAGCGAAGAAAGCGACAGAACCTCGACCGTGGCCTTGTTCAGGCTTGCGGAGACGACCACGAAAGCGTCTAGAATTGCGGGGTCCTCTACGTGTACCAGTTGTTCCAGTACCGCGAGCGCGTTGCTCTCGGAGGAGTAGACAACCGCTCGGCCTTTGCTGTTCCAGCGGCCACCATAAATACGGGCGCCTTCACCGCTGAAGGCCGTGTCCGCATACTTTGGCGCACAGATTCGCCACGTTGTGATGGTGGACAAGCCTATCCCGCTCTAGGATTGGATGCCGTGTTCGATCCGTCCTATGAGGTCCACAACTTCCTGGGCTCCCACGTCCACGCGCGAGTAATCCAGGGGAGACTCGCCGCCCAGCGCGACCTTCGGGGTGGAGAGCCAGTGTTGGGCCTTGTCGAGGTCGCCACCGAATAGTTCGAGCGCCCTACCGTAAACCCGCGAGAGTCTCAGCACCCTATCCGACTCGTCGGCGTGGAGCCGACCTTCTTGCTTGCGGCGGCTTAACGTGCGGGGATTGATCTGGACGAGGTCGGCCACCTCGCCCGAGCTGAGCCCGACATTCTCTCTGAGGTTCTCCAGAACGTCGTAGGGGAAGCCTTCGCTTACGCGTTGAACCAGCTCGTTCGTCTCAACTTCTTCCAGCCCGAGCAACCCGAACTCCGTCTCCGGAACCCGGGATCTTTCTCTAGTCTTCTCCGCCACAACAAACTCATCTCCGAGAAGCTATGTACTATGGCTACAGTATATGAGACATTTGGCTAGAGATGTGTGCTGGATCTTCTGATTTAACTATCTTGTGCCGTAGTCTTTGCTGCTATATGATCGTTCTCGGGACAAGGTGTAAAGGAGAGTAAACATGAGAAGCGACGTCACTTTCGAGAGCGAAGGTCTGAACTGCGCCGGCTGGCTGTACGTGCCGGACGACTTGAGCAATGGTGGGCAGCGGCCCGCGATCGTCATGGCCCACGGCTTTTCCGCGGTGAAGGAAATGTACCTCTATAACTTCGCCGAGAAGTTCGAAGAGGCGGGGTTCGTGGTTCTGGTATTCGACTACCGATTCTTCGGTGACTCCGAGGGCGAGCCGCGGGGACGTTTGATTCCCCACGAGCAGCACGAGGACTACAAGAACGCAATAAGCTGGGTTTCCCAGAGGCCCGAGGTGGATGCCGACCGCATCGGGGTGTGGGGAAGCTCCTACAGCGGGGGACACGTGTTGCACCTGGCCGCTTTCGACAAGCGGATCAAGGCTGCGGTGGCCCAGGTTCCCCTGATCGACGGCTGGGCCAACGCCCAGCGCCTCATGCGCCCGGATGTCTTCGCCGAGTTCCTGAAGGTCGTGGCCGCCGACCGCGTGGCACGCTACACGGAAGGGACGGGAGCCAGCATTCCCGTCGTGGCCCCGGAAGGCGAGCCGTCCGCCCTGCCTACCCCGGAGTCTTACGAGTGGTTCACCCACACAGGAGAGACCGAGGCGCCCAACTGGCTCAACGAGGTCTCCATAGAGTCGATGGAAGCGTTTCTGGAGTACAATCCGGCGGCGAACATACACCGGATCTCCCCGACGCCGCTGATGATGGTCGTGGCCGGGAACGACACACTTACGCCGACGGACCTCGCCATCGCCGCTTACGAGCGGGCGTTGGAACCCAAAGAGATCGTAATAACGGGCGGGGCGCACTTCGACGCCTACACCGAGCCCGGCCTCTCGGAGACGGCGATCCCGGCGTTACAGTGGTTCGAGCAGCATTTGCTGGGTCGCCAGTACGTGGAGGTCGAAACCACCGGCTGAGAAGCGAAACAAAAAATTTGGCGCGAACGCTATAGCCTTTATTGTTACCGTCCGATAACATACCCGGTAAGTTAGCGTATTGAAGAATTTGGTTGAGGGGGGAAGTAGAGTGCGACACGTTGTGGGTGTTTTGTTGGCGGTGGTTATTGCCGCAGGCCTATCCTTGCAGGTCGAGACAGAGGCGGTTGCCGGCACGAGCAAAGTGCGGAATTCGGACCAGATTCTCGGTAAGCCGCTCCACAGCCAGGCGAAGGTTAAGCGCTATGCCCGCTCGGCGGGGTGTACCCGGTACATTAAGCGGACCATCCCGATCTACTACGACATGGCACGGAAGCGGAATATAGCACCGGACGTTCTCGTGGCGCAGGCTATTCTCGAAACCGGATGTGGACGCTACGGCGGCGATTCGAAGCCCTGGAATATGGCCGGCATCAAGAAAGGCGGCATCGTGGGTGACCGTCCGAGAGACTTCGAGCGTCCCCGTACCGCCCGACAGGGTGTGAGGATGCACATAAACCACATGGCGGCTTATACGGGCAAGAGGCCAATCGGCAAGCCGCACGACCGGTTCTCCGATGCACGGGCCGCCCAGAAGAGCCGAGGGTGGTGGGTGAGAAGGGTGAGTCATCTGGGGGGCGGTGTGTGGGCCACGGACTCTACTTACTCCGGCAAGATCCGACGAATCCTCAACAAAATGGGGAAAAGCTAATGCGTTCGTGACGGAGCTACAGTTGTAGACAAGCAAATAGGCGGGGAAGAACCGCGTCCGGACTCGGATCGCAACAACAGGATGAGGGCTGGAAAAGACCAGCCCTCGCAACGTCAATAGAGTTAGGTTGTTCTACGGCCAATGATCAGACGATAGATCGCCAGCAGTATGAAGGCGCCTATGGTAGCTACGATGATAGACCAGATTATGCCTCCGCTCCCGAAACCGAGGATGCTCTGCATTATGAAGCCTCCGACGAACGCCCCGGCTATCCCGAGTAGTATCGTCACTATGATGCCGCCGGGATCGTCGCCCGGCATGATCAGCTTGGCCAATGCACCTGCGATGCCTCCTATGATAATCCATCCAATAACTGCGCCCATTGCTTTTCTCCTTTCAAAGATTGCTTACGACGTAATTATGTATTCCCTATTAACAGCAAAGAAAACCTCGGATCCAGCGATTCTGGCACGGAGAGCCGCGAGAATCCAAACTTATCCTGAATCCATTATTGTTACCATTCGGGGCATTGGTGGGAACAGAAGAAGAAAGCCGTTAGCCTTTGCCTGGGTAAAACGAAGCTGCGAGCGCGCTGGGTTGCGTGCCGCTGGAAAGGAACTTGGATGTCCATATACGCGCTGAACCTGTTCGACCTGGCGGACAACGACTCATATCTCCAGTATTCGCGCCGCTCCCCGAAGGCGGTAGCCAAGTACGACGGCAAGGTAGTCGCGCTCGGCAAGCTCGATGAAGACCTGTTGAAGGATCCGGATGTGGAGCCTCGGACTGCGATGGTCCTCGTAGAGTGGCCCTCACGGCAGGCCTTCCAGTCTTTCCTGGATGATCCGGACAACGCAGATTTGCACCCGCTGCGCGAAGACGGAACGCGCAACTATCTGTGGTGGACCTACGATCGGCTGCAAGACTTGCGCCCCCTGTTCCAGGAAGCTCGCGATAATTCCTGATACGGGAATGCCGACTATGCTGCTTGCACGATGAAAGAAACGGTGAAGAGAAAGCAGCCGGCGAGCAAGAGCGTGGCTGAGGGCCAGACAAACCTGTCGGCTATCCCTGAGACGTATCGTGGTGTATCGGGCGTGTGTCCGGCGCGGTCCCGGACCAGCCCGGCAAAGAAGATGCCCAATCGCGACAGAGTTAGCGTAAGGAGCAGCAGGATCAGGGAGAAGTAGAAGAGAACCGGCGCGTATCCTTTGAGCGGCATCTGCACTATTCCTAGTGGTACGGCGACGCCCACCGCGCCGAGAACAACGATAGCCAGCCTCGAAAAAGCCCGGAGTACGCTTAGCTTCACCGTCCCGGCCTTGCCCCGTTTACGTGTAATGTGCGAAGTGTCATCTGAACCCGATTCTACTAGCTCGGGTACGATGGCAAGATTACGTCCGGTCGTTTTTTCTCCGGATACCGCTTAACATAGCGGAGGTCTTTGTTCTTCTATCTTCCGGGAGGTTTCTTACTTGACGAGTGACGCTGAGAATTACACTTTGGGAGTCGAGGAGGAGTACCAGATCCTTGACCCCGACAGTAGGGGGTTGTTCCTCGACGGCGAGGGTGTTCTGGAGAAGGCGCAAGAAATTCTGGGCGAACAGGTAGAGGCTGAGATGCTTTCTTCCCAGATCGAGGTAATGACCCCGGTGTGCCACTCGCTCACCGAGGTGCGGGAGGAGCTGGTCCGGCTACGACGAGGCATCATAAAGGCGGCTGAGTCGGAGGGACAGAGGATCGCCGCCGCCAGCACGCATCCTTTCTCCCAGTGGGAGGATCAGGATCTAACACCAAAAACTCGTTACCGGAGGCTTATAGAGAACTTCCGGCAGTTGGCCGAGGAGCAGTTGTCCTTCGGTTTTCACGTACACGTCGGCATCAGCAGCCGGGAGGCGGCGGTAGAGGTCCTGAACCGTCTGCGCGTGTGGCTGGCGCCGCTGCTCGCCCTCTCGGCGAACTCGCCCTTCTGGCGCGGTAGAGACTCGGGTTACGCCAGCTACCGTACCCAGGTCTGGGGCCGTTTCCCAACGGCGGGGCCACCGGGCAACTTTAGTTCGCTGGCGGCCCACGACGCGCTGGTCCGGACTCTGGTCGAGACCGGGGGCGTGATGGACGTGGAGAGCGTCTACTGGGACGCGAGGCTCCCTGAGAAACACGATACCGTCGAGATCCGGGTGGCCGACGTGTGCAGCAATCTGGACGAAGCCGTCATGCTGGCCGGCCTAGCAAAGGCTCTGGTACGAGAATGCCACGAGCGGGCCTTGCGAAATGAAATCATCCCTGAGGCGCGGCCCGAGCTGTTGACGACCGCCCACTGGATAGCCTCCCGTCACGGTCTCGAAGCAGAACTCGTAGACCTCGAAGACCGCCGTGCCGTTCCGGCCCGAGAAGTAATACGTTCGCTACTGGCATTCGCCCGTCCGGCGCTGGAAGATTTCGGCGACTGGGATGAGGTCTCGACTCTCGTTGAAGAATCGCTGCAGAAGGGAAACGGCGCCCAACGCCAGCGCCGCGCCTATGAGAAGGAAGGACGACTCGAAGACGTGGTCGATGCCCTCATCGAGGAGACGGCTGCGGGAACTGGCTGAGGTTGTTTCTAGCCGGAAGATCCTCCTATCTCCGAGGCAACCGGCGCTACTTCCGGGCCGTTGGTCAGGTTGCGGGTTTCTCGCAGGGCTACGGAGAGCGTCGAGAGGTCGAAGGTTCCGCTGGAGTTTACGTCTCGGAGGACTTGCAGGAGGCGGTCTACAGGCTCGCCCTTAGACTCGATCCAGGCCTCGACCCGATCTTCGGCGGATAGGTCGCCGTCGGGCACTTCGTGAAGTACCTCAGCGGTAAGCGTGGCCTCTTGGTCGAAGAGGTCGTCCCGCAGCGCCGCCCGGGAGAGCATCTGCCACCGATCGTTACGGGGCAAGTCTTCGATGTGTTCGCGGAGCCAATGAATCCTCAGCCGCTCACCCAACATGAAGTACACCGCCGCGACGGTCTCCAGGGATTGCCCGGTAGACGAGGCGATATCCACGATGTCTAGCGCGGAGAACATCGAGTTAAGGGTGGCTACCCGCTTTGCGAGATCCTCCGGGACCCCAGCTTCGACGCACTCGCCGGTGGTGCTCTCCAGCGCTTCCCGGTCGGATTCGAGCATAAGCTCCGGGATGAGCTCGGTCAGTCTTTCGGCTCCCTCGGAGAAATGTGAGACCGTGCCGGCGATGTCCAGGGGCGAACGCCGGTTACGCAGCAGCCAGCGCGTCGCCCGCTCGATGAGTTTCCGGGCGTCGAGGAGCATGTTGGTTTGTATCTTCGTTTCGACCTGGTTGTCGAGGGCCTCTATCTGGGACCACAGACTGCGCAGGTCGAAGATCTCGCGTGCTGCGGCGTATGCCCGGGCTAGATCCGGTGGGGTTCCGCCGGTCTCCTCGCGCAGCCGGTAGGCGAAGGTGGTGCCGCAACGGTTTACAAGGTCGTTCGACAGGTGGGTGGCGACGATTTGCCGGCGCAGCCGATGGTCTTTCATCTCCTCCCGGAAACGCTCTCGCAGCGGCGTCGGGAAGTAGCTCTCCAGTTCGTCCGAAAGGAAGGAATCTTCGGGTACGTCGGAGTCGAGTAACTGCTGGTATAGCGTGATCTTGGTGTACGACAACAGGATGGCGAATTCCGGGGCCGCGAGACCTAGACCTTGAGACCTCCTATCCGCCAACTCTTCTTCGCTCGGCAAGAACTCTAACTCGCGGTTGATCTGGCCGGCGTCCTCCATCGCCCGCATGTACCGGGCGTGTACGTTCTCCATAGAGGAAGCCTGGGCCACGGAATTGTATACGGCCTGGGTCTGATCGTAGTTGTTCCGCAACACTAACTCACCCACCTCTTCGGTCATCTCGGCGAGCAGTTCGTTGCGTTGTTTCTCGGTCATGTCGCCGTTTTCGACGACCGCGTCGAGCAGTATCTTTATGTTGACCTCGTGGTCGGAGCAGTCTACGCCGGCGGAGTTGTCTATGGCGTCCATGTAGATGCGACCACCATTCAGGGCATACTCTATGCGACCTTCCTGGGTAAACCCGAGGTTGCCGCCCTCACCAATAACCCGGCAGCCCAGCTCATTGCCGTCTACCCGCAAAGAATCGTTTGCTTTGTCACCGACGTCTGCGTTGCCCTCGTAGCTGGCTTTCGCATAGGTGCCGATGCCGCCGTTCCACAAAAGGTCCACCGGCGCTTTGAGGAGGGAGTGTATAATCTCGTTGGGCGTCAGAGATTTCTTCTCGACGCCGAGCAGTTTCTGGATCTCCGGTGTGAGCTTGATGGATTTCTTCGTGCGCGAGAAGACGCCGCCGCCCTCGGAGATGCAGTCCTTGTCGTAGTCGCTCCACGAGGACCTTTCGGCGTTGAAGAGCCTCTGGCGCTCCTCGAAGCTCTTTTCCGGGTCCGGGTCCGGGTCGAAGAAGATGTGCAGGTGGTTAAAGGCCGCTACCAATTTGATGTGACGGCTCAGGAGCATGCCGTTGCCGAACACGTCGCCGGACATGTCACCGATGCCGACCACGGTGAACTCCTCGTTCTGTACGTCCTTATCCAGGCCCCGGAAGTGACGTTTTACGGATTCCCATGCGCCCCGGGCCGTTATGCCCATCGCCTTGTGATCGTAGCCCGTACCGCCCCCGGAGGCGAAGGCGTCGCCGAGCCAGAAGCCGTACTCGTCCTTCGAGATGCCGTTGGCGATATCGGAGAAAGTGGCGGTGCCCTTGTCGGCGGCGACTACCAGGTAGGGATCGTCGCCGTCGTAGCGAACCACATCCGGGGGCGGAGTGGTCTCTCCGTCTACGAGGTTATCGGTCAGGTCGAGCATGCCGCAGATGAGCGTCCGGTAGCAGGCGATGCCTTCTTTCTGGAACGCTTCGCGGTCTCCATTTTGGGGCGGACGTTTTACGACGAAGCCGCCTTTGGCGCCCATCGGGACGATCACGGCGTTCTTGACCGTCTGGGCCTTCATGAGGCCGAGGATCTCGGTTCGGAAATCCTCTTTCCGGTCGGACCACCGGATGCCGCCGCGGGCTACCTCGCTACCCCGAAGATGTACGCCCTCGGTCCTCGGCGAGTAGACATAGACCTCGAACATCGGGCGGGGGAGGGGTAGCTCCGGGATGCCGGACGGGTCCAGCTTGAACGAGAGGTAGGGTTTAGGCTCCCCATTCTCGTCGTTCTGAAAATAGTTCGTCCGCAGCGTCGCCAGGATGGCATTCAAGAAGCGGCGCAGGATGCGATCCTCATCCAGGCTCGTCACATCTTCGAGCGCTTCTTCGATTTTCTCCTTCAGGCGTTCTGTCTCTTTTTCGGCTTTCTCTTGGGACTCTGGGTCGAGGCGCACCAGAAATAGCTCGGCCAGCAACTGGGTGATGTGTGGACTGTCGGCCAGGGTGTCCTCCATGTAGTCCTGGCTGAACGTTGTTCCCGCCTGACGCAGGTACTTGCAGTAAGCTCGCAGGATGGTGATCTCCCGCCACGCGAGTCCGGCCCGCAGCACGAGGCGATTGAAGCCGTCGTTCTCGACGTCACCGTGCCACATCCGGTAGAAGGAGTCTTGAAAGGTCTTCTTTACTTCCTCGGTCTCCAGCTCACCCTGGGCTTCGTGGGCGAGGCCGAAGTTGTGGATCCAGGCTTCAGGAGTGCCGGCGGGTTCGATCTTGTACG
>JBARZO010000469.1:0-2706 GCA_049650165.1 Rubrobacteraceae bacterium | reverse complement strand
GCAAAGAGGCGCGCGTTGATCGCATGCTTCACGTGACGCGCCAGCCGGTCGAGCGTCGAGAAGGCCGGAAGCTCGTATCTTTATTTCACGAGCTCCTCTATGGCGACGTTCACCAGGTCGGCCGGGTCGTCCATATTGAGGGTGGCATCGGCCACCGCTTGTGTCGCCACCTTTCTGGCCTCGTTTCCGAACTGTTTCACGCCGAGGTACTGGCGAATAGCATCCCGGTAGCGTTGGCGCGAACGCCGCGACGATACTGCCGGGAAGTCGTCCGCAAGCCCCAGCCGGAAGCGCAGATTAGAGATCACTGCCCCGGACACATCTTCTGGATTCGGGAAATAGCCGAGGCGTTGGAAGCTCTTTAGCATCACAAGAAACGTGAGTTTTTGGCCTACACCACCGCGGGTAGTTCGCTTCGCCAACTCCAGTTCCCGGACAGACGGGTTGTAGAGTCGGACGTGTTCTGAAGAAGAAGGATTTCTCCCGAGACGGGGGTATGCGGTACGCTCAATTAGGGTCAATATCGCCGGCTCTTTCCTCGTAGATCTACATCCAATACAGCGACGCTGGCTTACTCTACGTAGTTACTCCGCGTAGTCGGCCACGTCTCTTCTGGCAGCCGAGGACTCCTGCGGCACGATTACCTTGAGCGCGTTTGGCGCCAAGGAGAAGCTCTGCGGAGTGTGGGCGACGAGCTCACCGTCAACATTTACAGCTAGTTCGGGTTCGGTTTCCAACACTACCCGCGAGGTCCGGTAGTGGTTGACGCCCTTGCTCGTTATAAAATCTCCGCTCTTTAAATAGCGGACGGTGCCGACGAGATCCCTGTGGCGCGGTATCTCTATCGTGTAGACGTCAAGAGAACGGTCGTCCATGCTGGAGTCCTGCGCGACGATCATGCCGCCGCCGTAGAACCGGCCGTTTCCGACCCCGACTTGCAGCAGCCTCCCGACTTCCACCGCTTCGTGGTCACCGTCCGGGAATACGAGCCTTGCGGAGAACGGATCGTGCTTCAAAAACGACTTTACGGCGGCTAGCGGGTAGGCCAACGCACCGGCGGTACGCTTGAGGCGCGGGGTGAGGGCCTGCGTGACACCGACCGAGAGCCCGACAGACGCCAGGTTCACATAGTAATTGTCGCCGATGAGCCCCAGGTCTACGTCAACCACCTTGCCGCGGGCTATGGCTTCACACGCTGCCGATACATCTGAAGGTATCCCAAGTGTTCGGGCGAAGTCGTTTGCGGTTCCGAGCGGCAAGAGGCCAAGAACAGCCCTGTGATGGGCCAAAAAGTCCACGACCGAACTGATTGAGCCATCGCCGCCACCCAGGATCAACGTGTCGTAGCTCTTGCCAGAGCCCTCGTCGAGACCTTCGTCGAGAACCTCTCGGACGATCTCCGGGAGCCGCGCCGGGTCGTGCAGAGCGTACGTAGCGCCGAGCGACACGCCGAGACCTTGCAGGCAGTCCACAGCCTCAGAGAAAGCCCGCTCTCCGCTGCGCGAGCGGGTGTTGACGATTAGGGCCGCCCGCCCACCATTCTCGCTGGAACCAGTCTCCAAGACACTCTCCTTATCAGATGGCTTTCCTACCAGAGCCTACCAACCATGTAGCCACAAGTTCAGCCTACGTTTACGCAATGATAGACGGCAAGTTTCCGCCGGGCTCCGCCAAGCTCCGCCGGCAGATGCCGGAAGATAACACCCGCGCTTCATACGCCCTTTCGAAGGCGGCGCCCGAGACTCCGGGCGGCGAGAACCGCGAGCGTTATGGTGGTCAGGGGGATCACGAACGCCAGCATGGCGAAGCTGAAGACGGGCAGCGCCTCGTGGCCTGCGGCGTCCAAGAAGAGGTAGAGGGTGTAGGCGACGTAGTAGCCTAGAAAGATGAGGCCCTCCCAGCGGTTGATCCGGTGCCCGGTAAAGAAGATCGGGAGGCAAGCTACAGCGGTGGCGATCATGACCGGGATGTCGAAGCTAATCGCCGCGGAGGCTACATCTACGCCGTTCGGCGCCACAAAGCTCGTCAGCCCCAACACCGCTAGTATATTGAAGAGACAACTTCCGACCACGTTGCCTACCGCCATCTCCCGTTCGCCGCGCAGGACCGCCAAAACCGAGGTGGCGACCTCCGGTAGCGAGGTACCTGCGGATACGACCGTTAGCCCGATGATCAATTCGCTTATCCCGATAGCAGAAGCAATAGCGACCGCCCCATCCACCAGCCAGTGCGATCCGAGCACCAGCATCCCGAGCCCCACTACCACAAACCCGAGCTGGACGACGACATTCCTGACGGCTTGCCTACCATATTCTCTGTTACCGTTCTCTTCCTGCTCGTGGGCTTCGCCCTCGGCGGCCATCTTCGCACCCTCTCGACGGCTCTCCCAAACCGCGAAGAGCGTGTAGGCCACCACCCCACCAAAGAGTAAGACCCCGTCCAGTCGGCCGACGCTCCCATCAAGGGACAAGATCAAGAGCAGCACCGAAACCCCGACCATTAGGGGCGCATCGAGCCGCACCAGCCTTCTAGAGACTACCAGCGGGGCCACTAGAGCCGAGAGGCCGAGTACAAGAAGCACGTTGAAGATGTTGCTACCGACGACATTCCCCAGAGCTATATCCGCCTGGCCGCCGAGGGCAGAGCCCACGCTTACCGCCGCCTCGGGTGAGCTGGTACCGAAGGCCACGACCGTAAGGCCGATCA
>JBARZO010000468.1:0-13933 GCA_049650165.1 Rubrobacteraceae bacterium | reverse complement strand
ATATTACATACGCCCTGAGTCGGGTGATGATTTACGAAGACGATATTGAAGAAGCCCTGACGTGGCAGGCGTGAAGTTTCATACGGCTCTTCTCTAGGGGGTATGTGACACTTTGCGAGGCGGCAGTATACAAACTTGTTATGCTAGACTCGCAAGTCAGTTTACGGTTCGTAGACGAGTAGGAGGCGGAGATCGAGGAAGCCGTTCTATATCCTATATTTCTGGATCTTAGCGGCAGACGTTGCGTGGTCGTTGGGGGCGGAGCGGTCGCCAACCGGAAGGCCCGGAAGCTGCTCCAGGCGAGGGCGGAGGTCGTGGTGATCTCTCCGGAAGTAAAGCCGGAGATAGAGAGCATGGCCGTCGAGGTACGCCATCGTCCTTATGAGAACGGAGATTTGGAGGGAGCTTACCTGGCTTTCACGGCCACGGACTCGCGCAAGGTAAACTCGGCGGTCGCGCAGGAGGCGCGGGAGCGGGGAATCTTTATAAACGTGGCGGACAAACCCTCTGAAGGAAGTTTTGCGTTGCCCTCGACTCTACGCCGGGGGGGATTGCAGGTTGCAGTCTCTACGGGCGGGGCGTCGCCGACTCTTGCCCGGTCGATCCGGGGAGAGTTAGAGAAACAGTTCGGGCCGGAGTGGGCCGGATTGATCGAAGAACTGCGGCGGCGTAGAAGCGACGGGGAAGAGGTAGACGAAAGTCTGCAAGAGGAGGTGAGCCAGTGCTTATCGCAGTTGCGGGGATGAATCATCGCTCGGCCCCGATCGAGGTGCGTGAGCGGGTCGCCTTCTCACCCTGTGCCGGAAGGAACTTCCTGCGCCGGTTAAAAGATGAAGGCGTCGTATCCGAAGCTGTCTTGATCTCGACCTGCAACCGGACGGAGCTTTACGCTGCAGTTGAGGGTGAAGATGCCCGAACCAGGATGCTAGACGCTATCTCCGACGAACGGAAGATCGACCGCGAAACGCTGGAACAAGGAACCTACTGGCTCACGGACGCCGAAGCCGTGCGGCATCTTTACCGAGTCGCGTCTTCGCTGGATTCGATGGGGGTGGGGGAGAGTCAGATCCTGGGCCAGGTCCGCGAGGCGTACCGGGCTTCGACCGAGGAGCAAACCACCGGACAAGTTCTCAATCGCCTGTTCCACACCTCACTCCGCGTCGGCAAGCAGGTAAGGACCGAGACGGGGATCGGGGACAGTTCCATCTCCGTGCCGCACGTGGCGGTGAAGCTGGCCGAGGAAGTCTTCGGAACGCTCGCCGGGCGGCGGGCGCTGGTGCTTGGAGCCGGTGAGATGAGCGAACTGGTGGTGAGACACCTCAAGGCGAAGGGTGTAGGCGAACTGAGGATCGCCAACCGTACCGCCGACCGGGGGCGATGGCTCGCCGAGCGGGTCGGAGGGCGAGCCGTCGATTTCGGGGCGCTGTCTGGGGAACTGCAAGAAGTAGACGTGGTTGTCAGTTCGACCGGCTCCGGTGACTGGGTCGTGGATCACGACATGGCCGAGGAAGTCCTCGGTAACCGGAAGGAACCGCTGTTCTTTATAGACATCGCCGTGCCGCGAGACATAGATCCAGAGGTGCAGACCTTCGACTGCGCCTACGTTTACGACGTGGACGATTTGCAATCGGTCGTGGACCACAATGCGGGGGACAGGAGCGAAGCTGCGCGAGACGGAGAAGCTCTAATCGGACCTGCAGTGTTCGAGTACATGAGTTGGTTGAGCACCCGTCATGCGGCTCCTTTGATTCAAGAACTCCGCGACGGGGCCGACAAGGTTCGACGACACGAACTATCCCGCGCTTTGAGACGTCTAGACCTCACCCCGGAAGAAGTAGAAGCGGTGGAGCGTATGAGCCACTCTCTGGTCAACAAGCTCTTGCACGGCCCGATCTCTGAACTAAAAGCGCTCGCGGAGTCCGGTGCGCCCCTCGAAAGCCAGGAAGTTCGCCGGCATCTGCTCGGGCTTCAGGGTATCGAAGTAGAGCTGCACCGTTCGCAAGATCCCCGAAAGCAATGACTGCCTTAGGCCCCGTAGTTCTCGGGACGCGGGGGTCGAAACTGGCTCTCGTTCAGGCGGAATCTTGTGCGGAGAAACTCCGGGTTACGGGCATGAACGTGGAAGTTCGTGTGATCAAGACGACCAGCGAACACCACCCCGACCTGCCGCTATCGGTGATCGACCAGCGCGACGTTTTTACCCGCCAACTCGACGAGGCGATGCTCTCCGGTGAGATCGACCTGGCCGTCCACTCCTTGAAAGATATACCCACGGAGATCCCGCATGGCATAGTCATTTCAGCCATCACGGAGCGCCACGACCCCTCGGACGCACTGGTTTCAGACAGCCGTCACAGCGTAAATAACTTACCGGAAGGCGCGGTGGTCGCCACCTCAAGCCTTCGGCGGCGGGCGCAATTGCTCCACCAGCGCCCGGATCTGACAACGGTAGAGATCCGGGGCAACGTAGACACCCGAATCCGGAAGATGCGCGAAGGCCAGGCAGACGCTCTAGTACTCGCCCGCGCCGGCCTCGAAAGGCTAGGCCTTGACACGCCACATACGGTCATACCCTGGGAGACGATGCTGCCGGCCGTAGGCCAGGGGGCGCTTGCCGTCACCTCACTAAAAGACCATTCTTTGCGGCAGGAGATACGATCGGCGCTCAACCACGAATCAACTGAGCGGGCGACGCTCGCGGAGCGGTCGATGTTGCGGGCGTTGGAAGGTGGATGCCGGGTTCCGGTCGGAGGTCAGGCGATGGTCGAGGGCGACAAGGTGCGGCTGAAAGGACTCGTGGCGTCGCCGGATGGTGCTCTGGTGTATAAAGGTGAAGCTGAAGGTGAAGATCCGGAAGTTGTGGGAGAGAGTTTGGCGCGGGATTTGATCTCCCAGGGGGCGGAGATAATACTCAGTGAGATCCGAGAGGTTAGGGCGTGATCTACTTGGTTGGTTCCGGTCCGGGAGATCCCGGTCTCTTCACCATAAAAGGCGTGAGATGCCTCCAAAAAGCGGACGTAGTAGTGTACGACCGGCTTGCCCCAGAGGCCTTGCTGGACCACGCAAAACCGGAAGCGGAGCGAATCTACGTCGGTAAGAAACCCGGAAACCCCTCGATGCTGCAGGAAGAGATCAACGGCCTCCTGGTAGAACTTGGGAAAGCGGGCAAAACCGTCGTCCGCTTGAAGGGTGGAGACCCGTACATCTTCGGTCGGGGTGGCGAAGAAGCCCTGGATCTTCTGGAGGCCGGCATACCTTTTGAGGTCGTTCCCGGTATTACGAGCGGCGTGGCGGCCCCGGCTTACGCGGGCATCCCGGTAACGCACCGTGGAGTCTCGACCAGCGTAGCTTTCATCACGGGGCACGAAGACCCAACTAAAGGTCGTCAAGACGTAGATTGGAGCCGGCTAGCGAACGCCGCCGACACGCTGGTGCTCTACATGGGAGTCGGGCGTCTGCGGGAAATCTCTGCTGAACTAATCTCCGCCGGCAGAGACCCCGACACCCCAACCGCGTGTGTCCGGTGGGGGACCATAGCTGACCAGCAAACGGTCACCGGTACACTCGGCGACATAGCCGAAAAGGTGGCCGAAGCCGAATTGAAGCCGCCGGCGATCACCGTGGTCGGCGACGTGGTCTCACTGCGCGAGTCGGGCCTCGACTGGTTCGAGCAGCGTCCGTTGTTCGGACGCCGGATCGTCGTTACCCGCGCCCGAGCCCAGGCCGGAGAGCTGTCGGCAATGCTGGAAGACCGCGGCGCCCAGGTCCTAGAGTTCCCGACCATCAACATCCAACCCCCGCGAGATTTCGCACCACTGGATGAAGCTATACGTGAACTTGACAGTTTCGACTGGCTGGTTTTTACCAGCGTGAACGGCGTAGATGCTTTTCTGGAACGGCTGGAGCATCACGGTTTGGACGTTCGGGCAGTGCCGCGAGCGGCCAAGATCGCGGCCATAGGTCCGGCTACCGCCGACAGGATCCAAGCCACAGGTATCAGGGTAGACGTAGTGCCTGGCGAGTACCGGGCTGAGTCTCTGCTGGAGGAGATTTCGGAGGACTCTCTAGTCGGGAAGCGGGTCTTGATCCCCCGGGCAAAGGTGGCGCGGGAGGTTTTGCCGGAGAAGCTGCGAGAAGCCGGGGCAGAGGTCATGGTGCCGCCGGCCTACGAGTCCGTTCCAACTGGCGAGGGCAAGGATGCTCTCGCAGCTTCGCTGGAAGAAGGCGAGGTTGACTGCGTTACTTTCACCGCTAGTTCGACGGTCGAGAACTTCGTGCAGGCCTTTGGCGCGGAGGAGGCCGTACGGTTGCTGGAGGGGACGCGAGTTGCGTGTATCGGCCCGATCACGGCAGATACCGCCCGGGGCTACGGTCTTTGTATAGACGCTGAGGCGGCAGAGTACACTATGCCTGGTCTTGTAGAAGCGGTGGTGGACCTCTTCACCCCGGAGCCTGTAGAAAAGGACGGGTAACAGTGGCATTTCCAGAACAGCGGCTCCGACGAACCCGGCGCACGGCGAACCTCCGGGGCCTGGTTCGTGAGACGCACTTAACGCCGCAAGACTTCATCTACCCCATCTTCGTGACTGCCGGTGAGGATGTACGGAACCCGGTCGGATCCATGCCGGGTATCTTCCAGCTCTCGATCAATCACGCCGTCGCCGAGGCCCGGCAGGCCCACGACCTCGGGATACCGGGTGTTCTGCTCTTCGGCATTCCGGACGAGAAAGACGAGGCCGCGAGTGGAGCCTACGACCCGGAAGGTATCGTGCAACTCGCCACCCGCGCTATAAAAGACGCCGTACCGGACCTGCTCGTCGTCGCGGACGTTTGCCTGTGCGAGTACACGAGCCACGGACATTGCGGAATCGTGGATGGTTCTAGCGGAGAGGTCCTGAACGACATAAGCCTGGAGCTTCTAGCCCGAACTGCAGCTTCACAGGCCGAGGCCGGCGCGGACGTCGTCGCGCCTTCGGACATGATGGATGGGCGGGTAGCCGCGATCCGGAGCGAGTTGGACCGCGAAGGCTTCGAGAACACCCCGGTCATGGCCTACGCCGCAAAGTATGCCTCGGCCTTCTACGGTCCTTTCCGGGAAGCCGCCGAGAGCACCCCGCAGTTCGGCGACCGGCGCAGCTACCAAATGGACCCGGCCAATGCTCGGGAAGCGCTCAGGGAAGTGGAGTTGGACGTCGAAGAGGGCGCGGATATCGTTATCGTTAAGCCAGCATTGCCTTACCTCGACGTTGTTCACAGGGTTAAGGAGTCCACGGAGTTGCCGGTTGCCGCCTACAACGTGAGTGGAGAGTACGCGATGATCAAGGGTGCCGCCCGAAACGGCTGGCTCGATGAGCAGCGGTCAGTCCTCGAAGCGTTGACCAGCATAAAACGGGCCGGGGCGGACATCATCATCACGTATCATGCGCTGGAAGCTGCCCGGTGGCTCTCCGAGTAAGCGCCGTTACTTAAAACAAGCTTAAATTCGTATATAACTCATGTTCGAGAGTAAAGAAGGGAGTTACTTGCGCTTTGCAAGGTAGCGGAGAGAAAACAGACGCCAGAATGAAGCTCGTGATGGACCGTTCAGCTAGGCTGATGGAGCGTGCCGCGCGTCGGATACCGGGCGGTGTAAACAGTCCGGTGCGGGCGTTTCGTGCGGTGGGTGGAGATCCGTTGTTTATCGAGAAGGGTGAGGGCTCGCGCATCACCGACGTGGATGGCAACTCCTACGTGGACTACGTGATGAGCTACGGGCCGCTCGTTCTCGGACACGCCGATGGACGCGTGATTGAGGCCGTTACTCGTATCGCACGGGATGGGACCACCTTCGGGGCGCCCACGGAACTCGAAGTAGATCTCGCCGAGGCGGTGTGCGACGCTGTTCCCTCGGTCGAGGTCGTTCGGATGACGAACTCCGGGACCGAAGCGACCATGAGCGCAATTCGGGTTGCAAGAGGTTACACGGGACGAGAGAAGATCCTCAAGTTCGACGGCAACTACCACGGACACAGTGACGCCCTGCTCGTCGCGGCGGGCTCGGGCGTCGCGACTTTGGGGCTTCCAGATAGTCCCGGCGTAACGACGGGAGCGGCCCAGGATACCGCCGTCTTGCCGTACAACGACCTGGAAGCGGTGCGGGAGCTCTTCGAGGAACGGGGCGAAGAGTTCGCGGCGGTCATCGTGGAGCCGGTCTGCGGAAACATGGGATGCGTTCCTCCGACGGAAGGTTATCTTGAGGGGTTGCGAGAGGTTACACAGGAGTACGGGGTCGTACTTATCTTCGACGAAGTCATGACCGGCTTCCGGCTCGCCCGGGGCGGCGCGCAGGAGCGTTATGGCGTCATTCCGGACATGACGTGCCTCGGTAAGATCATTGGTGGTGGGCTCCCGGTCGGAGCCTTTGGCGGGAAGGCTGAGATCATGCAGCAAGTCGCGCCCGCCGGTCCCGTCTATCAGGCCGGAACACTTTCAGGGAACCCGCTGGCGATGGCTGCCGGGCTCGCCACGTTGCGAGCCGCCGGAGAGCCGGGTTTCTACGAGCGTTTAGAGGAACTGGGGACGCGTTGGAGAGAAGGCATGAACGAAGCAGCCTCTGCCGGGAGTCTTCCGTTCACTATCAACCAGGTCGGTTCGATGGTGAGTATCTTCTTTACCGAGGGCCCGGTGGTTGACTTCACATCGGCGGCCCGGGCTGATGCTGAGGCATTCAAGGATTTCTTCTGGCATATGCTTGGGCGTGGAATCTACCTGGCTCCGAGTCCATTCGAAGCGGGTTTTATCTCCGTCGTTCATTCCGACAGAGACCTGGAGCGCACGTTCGAAGCCGCCCGGGAGTGGTTCGAGAAAGGTTCGCGCTAGATGGCGCGTCGCACGCCAGCACGCTCCCTCGAAGAGATATTCCGGCAAGCCGTCTCGGCTTTGGATGACGAAGAGGGGCAGGGCGAGGTCGTGGGGGAAGCGTTGGGGTATTTGCAGCAAGGGTTCGACGCCCATTACGCGAAGAACGGGGATGGAGCGACAGACGATGACATACTCGTCGGAGACAACGCTTACTCGTGGGCGGTCGAGACCATCGCCCGGCTCGACGAGCCGCAGTTCGTGGCTATTGCAAGCCGCATGATCCGGGACGGCGCCGGTGAGATCTCCGGCGGCAAAGAAGTCCGGTTGGAACTCTGGACCCCTCATCTTGCCGACCTGCTGCGAACGATCTCCGGTGAGGACCAAGAATCCTCACAAAACCGAATTCGACAGGCAGTGGGAGAGTTGTCGTACAACGGGGAATCTCCATGAACGGGCCGGAAGGCGTAAAAACACACAGCGCAAATGGGCGACCTAAAAGTGAGACTCTGCCTTCGGGCCAGGATCGGGCGCTGCTCGTGCGAGATATGTTTGACCGGATCGCCGGTCGCTACGAGTTGCTCAACAACGTCATGACCGTCGGGATGCACCGCATCTGGAACCGTAAGGTGGTCAAGGCGGCGGAGCTCCGGCGAAATGGCTGGGCGTTGGACTTAGCCTGTGGAACCGGAAGTCTGACGCGGGATCTGGCGAAGAAAGTTGGTCCCGGCGGACACGTCCTGGGCATAGATTTCTCTTCGAAGATGTTGACGGTGGCCGAGGCTCGTCCCCAGCACAACATCGAGTACCGCCTCGGGGACGCCACGAACCTGAAGACCGTACCTACGGAGAGCTACGATGCGACCACCATCGCCTACGGCGCCAGGAACATACCGAACCTGGACGCGCTCTTCTCCGAAATGTCGCGGGTCGTGGTTCCCGGCGGAACGGTGGTATGCCTGGAAATAGCCCGGCCTTCGGGAAAACTATCGTCGAAGTTCTATGGCTTGTGGTTCGATAAGATCGTACCCTGGCTCGGGGCGAAGGTCTCGGGAGACGCCTGGGCTTACTCGTATTTACCCCAGTCTGTGAAAGAGTTTGTGGCACCTGACGAATTAGCTGACATAATGAGGCGCAATGGATTACAAAATGTTACATGGCAGAGGCTCGCAGGCGGCATCATCACGCTCCACCGTGGAAGAAAACGGTCCGGAGCGGGAAGCGCCCGACCTGCAAGCTGAACTGCCTGACGAGGCGTTCGAGACCGTCGAAGAAATCGAGGCGTTGCTCTCCGATACGGCGAAGCGCGCCCCGAAACCGCTCGTAGAACCAGCGCTTGAGGCGCTGACTTCCGGCGGAAAGCGTCTGAGGCCGCTGCTGCTGGTTTTGAGCGCCCGGATGGGCGAGCCGGACCACGACCATTTGCTCAAGGCTTCGAATGCTATCGAGGTGCTGCACACGGCCACCCTGATCCACGACGACATAGTGGATCGGGCCGAGAGCCGTCGGGGACTGCCGACCACCGTTGCCCGTTACGGACGGGACCTCGCCGTGGCGACGGGCGACTATCTCTTTGCCGAGTCTTTCTACGACTTGGCGGAGATCGGTGACCCGAGGCTAGTTCGGGCCTTCGCCGAGGCCGCTGAGGGGCTGGCTGCCGGTGAGTTGGAACAGTATCGGGCGAACGGCGCGAACGTCGAGGTCGAGGCTTATCTGGAGCACATCAGGAAAAAGACCGCCGGGCTCTTCAAGGCCGCTTGTGTGGCCGGAGGGTCGCTTGGCGGGCTGTCGTTGCGGCAAATAGATGCCCTGGCCAGTTACGGTCAGGCGTTGGGGATCGCCTTCCAGATGTCTGACGACGTGATGGACCTCGTTGGCAAGCCGGGTCTTATGGGCAAAGGCATCGGGACGGATCTGGCCGAAGGAACCGTAACGTTGCCGGTCATCTTCGCCCTGCGGGAAGGCGACGCGCCTGTGATACGGAAAGTGCTGGCCACCCCGGAGCCTTCGCAAGAATTGCTGGACGCCGGTATAGAGGCCGTTCTTTCAACGGACGCGGTCGCCAGGACGGAAGAATGGGCGCGAGAGGAGATCTCCGCGGCCATCGAAGGCCTTGACCTTCTACCGGAAGGCCCCGAACGAGACCTTCTGGAGTACGTTGCGACCGAAGTAGTAGGAAGAGATGTCTGAGCGAATCTTCGCGGCGGACCGCGTTCTGCCGATCTCTGCTCCTTCTATATCCGATGGGGCCATGCTCGTGCGAGATGGTCACATCGCCGCCGTAGGGAAGCTGGACGAGATCAGGTCAGATAACCCCGACGTCGAAGTAAGACGCTTTTCGGGGAACACCATAATTCCTGGTGCCGTCAACGCCCACGCTCATCTCGGTTTCCGGCGGGAAGATGCGCCGGAGGGAGGGACTTTCTCGGGGTGGCTGTCGCGCTTGATCGAACGTCTCCCCGAAAAAGAATCCTGGACCCCCGAAGCCGCCCGGAACTCAGCCAAAGAGGCTATCGAGGCGGGTACCACGTTCATGGCTGAATCATCACCCTACGGCGAATGTCTACCCCAACTCGCGGAATCGGGGATGGCCGGGGCGGTCCACGCCGAGTTCTTCCCGCACGAGCTTGGGACGCCGGAGGAAGCGGTCGAGTTCATCGTCAACAAAGCGGGCGAATTGAAGAAAGGACTGCCGGACCGGGTAGACGCTCTAGTAAGCGTTCACTCGCCGTACACCGTGGATCCGGAATCTTCCCGGCTCGCCGCCCGCCGGACGCGGGAGTCGGGAGAGCGGCTCGCCATTCACCTGTCTGAGAGCCCGGAAGAGGTAGAGTTCGTCCGCGAGGGTACCGGCGGACTCGCAGATATATTCGGTAGCAATGAGTGGGGTGGGGTCGGAGTCTCGCCGGTCCGTTACGCCCAGGATATAGAGTTGCTCGCCCCGCAGACCATAGCAGCGCACCTCGCGACTGGTGTCTTGGAGGAAGACATAGAGACTCTGGCGCGCACGGACACGGCGGTGGCCCACTGTCCCAGATCCAACTACTTTCTAGGATGTGACGTGTCGCCCGTACCGCAGATGTTGGAGCGTGGTATCCGGGTCGGGATGGGAACCGACGGCTTGTGGAGCAGCCTGAGCATGAACCTCTTCGAAGAAACACTCTTCGCGGTGAATCTACACGGCTTCGACGGGGCCACAGGCTTGAGGCTCGCGACGCTGGAAGGCGCCCGGGCGCTGGGCGTCGAAGGTGAGACGGGAAGTCTAGAGGCCGGAAAGTGGGCGGACTTCGCGGTGGTCGAGATTGTTCCTGGCGGGGAAGACCGTGAGCTAGAGGTACTAGAGGCCGCAGCCGGTGGTGCGGTCGTCGCAACGGTCGTGGGCGGAGACCTGATATACAATCAGGTCGAAGCGTAACGCCGAGCACCGGAGGAATTTCTTTACATGATGATGGACCGGGACAAGTTGAACTTCTGGGTGAGGTTCATCGCCATCGGTCTCGCCGTCGTCTTTGTCGGCTCCTCGGTTCTTTTCGGCATTGGCTCGAGCGTGTCTTACAACCCGATGGACATCTTTGGTAGTGGCGACGATCAGCAAGCCGGACAGACCGTAAACGCCGACGACCAGATCCAGAACGCTAGAAAGGAGCTTAACCAAAATCCCGAAGACCCCGACGCCATCGTAACGCTCGCCGCCCTCTACGTGCAGGAAAGCCGGCTGGAGGAAGCCGAGAAAGTCCTTGAAGACGGACAGAAGGCTGCTCCAAAAGATGAGAACATCCCGATGATCCTGGGTGAGGTCTACTACCGGCAGGCCCAGTCCGCGACCAAAGACGAGCAGAAGAAGCTGTACGCGCAGGCCGGAGACGCTTACGCTTCCGCGACCGACATAGATAAAGAGAACGAAGACGCATATTTGGCGGCGGGCGGCGCCTATGACGAAGCGAACCAGCCCTCCGAAGCAATAAAGTATTGGAACGTGTATCTGGAGTTGGAGCCTGAAGGAGAGCAATCCAAAGCCGTGAAGGACCGCATATCGGCTATATTAGAGGGCGGCATGACGACCGGAGGATAGGACGACGAGGGGTCACAGCCGTAGGAGCCGCTGATCCGGAGTAGTACAATGATGCGTAGAGTGGAGTAAGGCTGATGAAAACCACAAGGAGGACGTAAATGGGTATGCCGGGACCTACGGAGTTGATCATACTCCTGGTCATCATTTTGTTGCTGTTCGGAGCCAAACGTATCCCGGAGCTTGCAAAAGGTCTGGGCAGTGGAATGCGGGAGTTCAAGAAGAGCAGCACGGGTGACTACGACGAGGTAGACGAAGAGAACAAGAAAGAACAGAAGCTATCTGCCGGTGGCGGAGACGGCGACGACGGAGAGGATCTTGACGCGGATTCCGCTACGGATGCGGATCGCGAAGAGCAGCGTCAGAGTTAAAGCTGCACCGGATATCGAATAACTAGATGGCGAGCCGTCTAAGACTCCCCCTGCGCTCCGACGACGAAGCGCGGATGACCTTGATAGATCACCTGGACGAACTACGCTCCAGAATTATCAAGATCGGCGCCGCTTTTATCGTGGCCGCTATCGTTGCTTGGATATTCCATGTCAGGATTTACGAGGCGTTGCTCGAACCTTCAGGCCTCAAAGAGTTACAGTTCACGTCTCTTACCGCGCCGTTTCTTACCGACGTAAAGCTAACGCTATACTCCGCATTGGTGTTGACGGTGCCCGTTCTGCTATACCAGGCATGGGCGTTTGTGGCCCCGGCGGTTGGTGAAGTAGGAAAACTTTTTACCTACACGCTGATCGTTCTGGCGTCCTCACTATTCCTTGCGGGGATAGCTTTCGCCTATTATCTGGTCTTGCCACTAGCGACCGAATTCCTGTTGTCTTGGGGCGAGGAACGTTTCGAAGAGATCATCACCGCCGACAACTACCTCGCGTTCGTCACCCGCTTCCTTTTCGCGTTCGGCATAGGCTTCGAGATGCCGGCGGCTACTTTCGTGGGTGCCAAGCTGGGGCTGGTCTCGGGCGAGATGCTCAGAAAATTTCGGCGAGCGGCTATCGTGGTCAACGCAGTTCTCGCGGCGGCACTTACACCCGCCGATGTACTTAGCATGATCCTGCTGGCGATTCCACTTATTTTCCTCTACGAAGTCAGCATCTTGATCGCCCTCTACGTTAACCCGGTAACCGAGGGGACCGGGGCTGACGCACTGGTGGACGATGAAGAGGAAGATTACGACGATGAGGACAGTGAAAACGGGGATCGTAGCTAGGTTTGCCTGAGGTGTGATTCGAACCGGCGCATAGAGCGCCGGAGTAGATCTTCGGTGAGTCCTCTAAAGAACGGTCGATGGGCGATCCGGTTCAACCAGCCCGGCTTTACCTGATAGTCGGTAAAGAGCGTCATCCGGATCGTGTCGGAACCCGAATCTTCGAGTGTCCAACCGCCGCTGCCAACGGCCCCTGTCACGTAGCTCCATTCTATCTTTTGCGGAGCCTCGACCACCACCACGGAACTTACGACCTTGTGGGTAAAACCTGCGGCGCTCAAGGTAAACTCGAAGCGCGTGCCGGGCCGTATCTCCGACTCTTCGACCACGCCGGATTCGTCCAGCGCCCGCGCCTCGCTGAGGCCGAGTCCCCACTCGGGGAAACTCTCTACGTTCAGCAACGCGTCGAAAGCCCGGCTCCGGGTGACGCCGGAGATGAGGTAGCTGGCCCGGACCGGATCGTTGGCCCGGCTCAAAACGGCAGCAGCAAGCCGAGTGTGTAAAGCAGCCCGAAAACGGCGTGCAAGCCGGCGGTCTTCTTGACCACGGGGTCCAGACGATCCGGGACCGTGGTAGCGGATATGCTGCGCCAGAGCCGGACCGCCAGAGGGACGCTCAACAGAACCAGCAGCGAACCGAACGGGACTACACCGATCAGGGCCAGCGCCGCGCCAAACAGGTAAGCGCCGAGCAGCAAGCCTCGATACACGAAGACACCGCCCCGGCGACCGAACGCCACGGGGAGTGTGTTGCGGCCTCCCCGGCGGTCGGATTCCAGGTCCCGGATGTTGTTCGCCAGCAGGATCGCCGCGACCAACGCTCCTATCGGCGTCGCCGCCAGAGGGACGTAGAGTGGATAGCCTCCCGCCTGAACTCCATAAGTTATGATTACGATGACGAGTCCCATGAACAAGAACACCGTAGCCTCGCTCGCCGGCGTGTAGGCGACGGGCCGTGGGCCGGCGGAATAGACGTAGCCGCCCATCGCCGAGAGACATCCGAGCAGCAGTATCGGCCAGCCGCCGACGTAGACTAAATAAAGCCCCAGGAATAGCGCCAGCGTGTAACAGAAGAGCGCCCCCAAAAGGACGTCTCTGGCTTTCATGCGGCCCTGAACTATAGAGCCGGCGATCCCGACGGAGCCTTCGGTGTCGAGGCCGCGCTGTTCGTCGTAGAACTCGTTGAACATGTTGGTGGCAGCCTGGATGAAGAGGCTCGCGAAGAGCATCGCCAGAAAAGGTCCCAACGAGAACGCCCCGTCCGTGAGGGCCAGTGCGGTGCCGAAGAGTACCGGTACGGCGGCGGCGGTCAGGCTAAAAGGCCGCGCCAGCCAGAACCACTCGGCCGCGAGACCGCGATCAGCGCCCATCGGCCATCCCCACTCTTCGAGTTCGGCTACGGTGGGGCTGGGATTCCGGGCAAGTTCTGATTTCCGGGAGAGTCGTCAATCTAGTTCCGTTCGTTTAGGTCCGGGGATAATTCTGTACGGGGGAGTGTACTTTTTCAAAGGCCGTGTTCACAGTCTTGTTCGTGGGAGAGATTTGGTGCGTGCTTTGTGGTAGAAACCGGTCTCGTATGGAAGCTCAAAGCACAAGAGGAATTTTCGGGTCTTACCTGGCTTTGGCGCGGCCCAAACAATGGACCAAGAACGGGTTTGTTCTCGCAGGAGTAATTTTCTCCGAAGAGGCGCTGCTGGTCTCTTCTGTGGTCTCGGCTCTGCTTACTTTCGTAGCGTTTTGCGCGCTGTCGGGCGCAGTGTACGCGGCGAACGACGTGCTGGATGTCAAGGAGGATCGGCTTCATCCGTTGAAGAG
>JBARZO010000467.1:0-2507 GCA_049650165.1 Rubrobacteraceae bacterium | reverse complement strand
TCCCAGGTGCAGCGAGTAGTGTACGCTCGCACCCCCTTTGGCGTTAGACTTTCTTGATGGAAGGCGCATCCAACCTCGCCCGAGACGCTCGTCACTACGCTCTCCTCTCGATCGCGGCGGCGGTCGTGACGATCGGCCTGAAGTTCGGGGCTTACCTGCTGACCGGTTCCGTCGGATTGTTCTCGGATGCCGCGGAGTCGGTGGTGAACCTGGTGGCGGCGGTGGCGGTATTTTGGGCGTTGACGCTGGCCGCCCGTCCACCGGATGAGGAACACGCCTTCGGGCACAACAAGGTCGAGCTTTTCTCCAGTGGGTTGGAGAGCGCGCTAATAGTTATCGCGGCGGTCTGGATCGGGGTTACGGCCTGGGGCCGGCTGTTGGAACCGCAACCATTGGAAAACGTCGGGATCGGGCTCTCTATCACGCTGGTCGCGGCGGCGATCAACGGCGGCGCGGCCCTGGTGATCCTGCGCGCCGGGCGCCGGTTGAGATCTATTACGCTTCGGGCCGACGCGAATCACCTGTTCACCGACGTCTGGACCTCTCTCGGAGTGGTACTCGGAATAGCCCTGGTACAGCTCACTGGTTGGCTGGTACTGGACCCGCTAATTGCGCTGCTCGTGGCCGCGAACATAGTCCGGATCGGGGTCCGGATCTTGCGCGACACCGCAAACGGACTCCTGGACCGCGCCCTCCCCACAGAAGACCAGGAGCGGATCTCCGACATCCTCTCCCGTTACAAGCGAGACGGCATTCAGTTTCACGCCGTACGTACTCGCGCCGCCGGGCAGCGCCGCTTCATCTCGATGCACGTGCTCGTGCCAGGCCGGTGGAGCGTGAAGAAAGGCCACGACCTCTCCGAACAGATAGAGAAAGAACTGGGAGAAACTTTGCCGGGGAGCACCTCCTTTATACATATCGAGCCCTCTGAAGACCCGGCCTCCTTCGAAGACCAGGAACTAGACCGAAACCCGGCGGAAGAGCAATAAAAAAGGGCGGACTCTTACGAGTCCACCCTCAAGACCGCTTGGAGGTCTGGTCTAGCTATACTTAGGATACCCACTGGTTTGGCAGACTGCACAACCTTCCTGTCGGGGTGAGGCCGCCGGAGTGAAGCTTTGCCGGGGGTGTACGTTCTTTATGCACCTGGAGCCTTACGAAGGTCCCGCCTCATTCGAGGATCAAGACCAACCGTAGCCTCTACGCTGAAAGCCTGTACCAACGGTTCCTTATCTCTTCGCAAGCTGCTTCTATGGAACGCCATCTCCGTTTATTGGCTTTTGGTGCCTTAAAGACTTTGCCAGCAAAAACATCTACAACATAACAATAACTGCGGTTGCACTCGTAGCCGAATCTGGAAAATTCCTCCACGTGTTTCCGCAGCAGCGTGGCTGAATACTCTCCAGCCTCATTGGTTAACGGCTCCTTCTTTATATAGAGCTTGATCGCTCCTTCTGTGAGATTACGCTTCCGATCCTCGTGCTTAAGCAAAATCTCTGGCCTAACGCTTACGTCCACACCGCTAACCTCAAGTTTCGGAGCCCAAGTTTTATCTCCTTCGAATAGGTCGCAACCGTGAATGTTCAACTCGCGGTTCATCCCAACGAAAGCTTCTATTGCTTCAGCACACAGGCGATTTCTTCGTTCGTACCAATCCGAAGACGGAGTCAGCTTGCGAATCTCGTCTGCGCTCTTGAGTAAATTATCGAAGTCTACAAGCCCACCAACGATGGCCTCAGTTATGTGGTTCTCAGCTAACTAGTATAGGGAGACCTTAAATGGCTTGGGCTTATTTTGATCCTCAACAATCGTGCGACGTTTCGCCGCATCATCGGTAGTCAAGTACCGGGCCAACTCATTTCCAGAAATTCTGGGGGCTTTCACTTCTATCCTTCCTCCATTTCAAAAAGAAAGAGGCGACCTACCTGTTTGGTAGATCGCCTCGTCATTTCCATATTCTTGTGTCTCGTTCCTTGTTCCCTTCCTAGCTACACTTCGAATATCCGCAGGAGTGACAGACTACGCAGCCTTCCTGGCGGGTAAGACCGCTGGCGCAGTCCGGGCAGGCCCCGATGATCGGGAGTTCCCTGGCTTCCGCCGGATTCTCTTCGACGAGGTAGTGCTCGCCCATCGCCTTCGCCACGCCGTCGGGGACGGAGAGGACCGCGTTGGGGCCAAAGCCCATCGGGTGTCCGTCCTGAATGCCGCGGAGCTGGCTTACCACCTCGGTCGGCTGGGCGCCGTGGGTCATTGCCAGCGAGATCATGCGTCCCAAAGCATCCGAGAAGGCCGCCGCCGTACCACCCGGCTTGCCCAGCACCACGAAGCACTCGCGCGGGCCGAACTCGTCGTCGTTCATGCTGACGTACAGCGGGCCGTGGCCGGTCTGTATCTTCTTCGTCACACCGGAGAGCGTGCGCGGCCGGCCGTTGCGGGCCTCCGCCAGCGAGACGTGCTGTATCTCCGGTTCCACAGCGGGCTGTTCGCCCTGCGTGGTCTTGCCCGTA
>JBARZO010000466.1:0-3593 GCA_049650165.1 Rubrobacteraceae bacterium | reverse complement strand
GGGATAGGTTATGACGTCGTCAGGTTGAGAGGCCGGGTCGCCCCAGGTGTTCTTTTGGAAGAGTTTGTTGTCGGAGGCGCTATCGAAATCGCGGCTTCCGTAGTTCTCTTCGCTGCCGGACTCGTAGTCTATGCCGCTCCCACAGGGGGCATCGGAACCGCCGGGAGCGGCGGCCCCCGCGTCGCTGGTGGTACGAGGTTCGCCGTTGTAGCTATTCGTGGTTCCGGTATCGGGGTCTTCGGCCCAGTTACCGTAGGCTTTGTCATCCCCGATTGTGGCGTTACCGCGCAGGTTCTCGATGCAACGTCCGGCAAAGAGGCTCATGCCGTCCACTTTCATCGTGCTGCCGGTTTCGAAGTTTATGTCCCGACTGGCATAATATCCGACAGGGAAGCCCAGGTTCTCCGTTACGAAGATCGCCCGGACCTGACGGACGGCCCTCCCCTCTTCTCCCCGGGCGGTTACCCGGAAATAGTTCTTGCCCCCAGGGTAGATGGTCGCGCCGGTAGAAAGGATTACGGGCGCATGATCCTCGTTCCCGGCCTCTTCGTCGGTGGTGGAAGGCTCCAGATACCGGATGCCGACCGTTATGTCGTCGTTGCCGTCCCCGTCAAAGTCCAGTGACTTCCCGCCGTTCTCCGACCAGGCTGATTCTCCGTTGGCGGCGTCGGTATCGTAGCTCTCCGGGTTCGCGTCTACTTTCGAGAGGTGCCTCTTGGCGACCTGAACACCGGCGTCGGCCATGTCGAAAGCTTTCTGTCCCTGGTTCACCTCGACCACGGCTTCGAGGTCGTTCCGGACAAAGACCAACAACCCCGCGCCCATCACGCCGACCAGTAGAACCACGATCACCGCGAGTCCCATCGCTATGCCGGACTCGTCTTTTATCAGCTTCCCGAAAATCAGATACCCCCCTCGTTCCTGAGGGCGACGTCTGTGGAGAGGGTTTGGGCTCGACCGTCCACTTCTATCTTGAGCGTTATGCTTACTATCTCCGTATCGCTCTCGTTTTCGGCTACGGTGACGCCGTCTGCCTCGAAGTACTCGAACTTCAGCCCTTCTTTCGGGACGGGAGCAACTACGGTCCGGGAGAGACTCCCTTTGCGGCGCAAAAGTTTCTTGTCGTTTGAGTAGTAGCTGATCTCCTCTCCGGCGTCGATTCTCCGATCTATAGGATCTATATCGTTGCCGAAGGATATCTGATCCGGGTCCCGGATAGAGAGGCGCGTATTATCGTCGTTTGGCTTGTCATGCGGGTACGCGGCCCGTATCTCCCGCTCCATTTTCGACAATCCTATTCTGGCGCTCTCGACGGCCTCGGTTTTGTCGTTGCCGAAGCTGAAAACCCGGAGGCTCATATCGAAGATGGCGTAGAGGGCGAACATGACGGTTACCATCATCAGCATCGCCACCAACGCCTCGGGAAGGGTGAACCCGTCCTCTTCTTTTAGAAGACGCTGTTTCAAAGCTACCCTTCCGTCACGAGGCCGCTCGTGGTGTACGATTTGTCTTCCCACTCGACGGTAACGGTGACCTTCATCATACCTCGGGCACCAGAGTCTTCGATGACCTCGCCTCCATCGAGTTTCGCGTATTCCGTATCGACTTCGTAGTCGAAGATTCCCTCGGTTCCGCTTACCGGAGTACCGTTCGGAGGATAATCGTCGCGGGCTTCTTCGTACTCCAGCGCCCGGACTTTTTCGATGTTTTCGTTCGCCAGCACCCGGGCCCGGTCATACTTGCTTCCGACGACCGAAGCCCGGAGCCCCGCGTCGAACATGCCGACCATTGGAAGGATTGCGACGGCCAGAATCACGATAGCCACCAGCACCTCGATCAGGGAGTAGCCGGACTCGTTTCCGAAGCGCCCGATCAAAGACTTGCACCCTCCAAGTCGATAGTACGGTAGATATCTCCTTGCTAGTTCGTGGCGCATGCTTCGGGCTCTATGGGTTTGACCGTTACCCCGGACGTGGCGGATGTAACGGTGATCTTGTTCGCCGGATTCGTGTCGACGGTGACGCAAGTGCCGCCGCTGGCCGCCTGATAGAAGTTCATGGCGCCGTCTACATCGAACTCAAGGGTCCGCGTGGTGTCGGCTTTGGATGGCGGCACGATCCAACCGGAATCGGTCTGTTTGTCAAGCGCACCGGAGATATTTACGACCTTGACGTTTCCGGGGAACGTGCGCGGCACCTCGTTTTCGACTTTCGGATTGGAGCCGGGATACGGCGCCTTCAGTCTAACCAGAGAGTAGTCCAAGCCTTGATCTTCTTCCTCTTTTTCCGGCAAGAGCACGACCCGCCAGTCGGTTAGCTCATTGGTCGCGCTACTATGGGCGAGCCGCATATCGGAAACGAGTTGGTTGGTCGCGGCTTCGACCCGCCAGCGTTCGAGTATTCCGAGCCAGATGACTATCGCTATAGCTATGAGAATGCCGAGTATGACGATCACCGTTAGCACTTCCGGCAAGGTGAAGCCTTGTTCATCCCTACGGAAACGCGTCGCCCTTAGTCGTATGATCCGGTCCCGTCCTCTTCGTAACGTCCAACTCCCTCAGGATTTGTATTCCCGAAACTCGGAAAACCTAAAAGGAGTGGGGATGAGGGAGAAGAAAGCGGCTAATCGCGCTCGATGAACTCTATGCGGTAGCCGTCAGGGTCTTTTACGAAGAAGAGGCGGGTGCCGCTGCTCATGGCGTGCGGTTTGCTCTCGAAGTCCACACCGCCGGCTTCTTCGAGCTTTTCGGCGAGGGCGTCGAGATCTTCGACGGCGAAGGCTACGTGGCTGTAGCCGGTGCCGATCTCGTAGGGTTCTTCCTGGTCGTGGTTGAGCGTAAGCTCCAGGCGAGGCTCCGGATCGCCCGGTACACCGAAGAAAGCGTTGGTCGCGTCGTCGCCTACCGGGCTCTTCCGGACGAGTTCCAGGCCGAGCTTGTCCCGGTAAAATTCTATGCTCTTGTCGAGGTCGTATACCCGGTAGCAGGTGTGGACGTATTGCATTTGTCGCTCCTTCGTCACGCTAGCGTTCAGCTTTTTGCCGTCCGTATTATTGTAGCGATTGCGCAGCTTTATGCCTTTTCTTTTTGCTGATCGCTGACCAGCTAAAGTGCTGACGGCTCTCTGGCTGGTATGCTTTCGGGAGTGGTTTTTCAGAGGGTTACACGGGGGCTTCCCGAAGGGGCGGCCCAGCGGGCGGCGGCGGTGGCGCGTGTTGGAGCCCGCTATGGGTTCGGATTCGTGTTTCGACGGCGTCTGTTCCGAGGCCGGCGCAACGTGGATTTTGGGCGAGTCGGAACCCGATTGCGGCTCTCGTTCGAAGAGTTGGGACCGAACTACGTCGAGCTGAGTCATTTCCTGGCGGGTCGCCGAGATCTCATCCCACGGGATATAGCCGCCGAGTTGGAACAGGCCTACGTCCCCCTGACACCCATCGCCCCGAATGAAGTACGGACTATCGTGGAGAAGGAGTTGGGGAACGGGCTGAAGCGGTTGTTTCTGGAGTTCGAGGAATTGCCGGTACGAGTTGGGGCGTTTACTCAGTCGCACCGCGCGATCCTGCCGGGAGACCGTCCGGCGCTCGTGGTGGTGAAC
>JBARZO010000465.1:0-10842 GCA_049650165.1 Rubrobacteraceae bacterium | reverse complement strand
CTGCACGGCCGCGTTGTCGGACAGGAGCAGGCTATAAAGGCCGTTTCGCGCTCCATCCGGCGTACCTCCGCCGGTATTCAGGACCCGAATCGTCCGAGTGGTTCGTTTGTATTCCTCGGACCTACGGGCGTCGGTAAAACGGAGCTTGCCCGGACGCTCGCCGAGTACATGTTCGGCGACCAGGAGTCCATGATCCGGCTCGATATGTCCGAGTACATGGAGCGGCACACGGTGTCACGGCTCGTCGGTTCGCCGCCCGGATACGTCGGTTACGACGAGGGTGGTCAGCTCACCGAGCAGGTTCGGCGCCGCCCGTACAGCGTGGTGCTCTTCGACGAGATCGAGAAAGCCCACCCGGACGTGTTCAACATACTGCTCCAGATTTTGGAGGATGGACAGCTCACGGACGCCCAGGGCCGGCACGTCAACTTCAAGAATGTCGTCCTGATCATGACGTCCAATGTCGGCGCCCAAACCATCAACAAGACCAAGTCCCTCGGCTTCGGCAACGATGAGGAGGGTCTCTCCTACAAGGAGATGAAGGCGCGGGTGCAGGGCGAGTTGCGCAAGATCTTCCGCCCCGAGCTCCTCAACCGGATCGACGAGACTATCGTCTTCCACAAGCTGGAGCGCGAGGACATGCGGCACATCATCGAGATCCAGGTCAAGCGTCTGCGGCAGCAGATGGCCGAGCGCGAGGTCACGGTCGAGTTCACGAAGGAGGCTCTCGACAAGCTCTCCGACGCGGGCTACGACCCGGCTTACGGGGCGAGGCCGCTGCGTCGAGTTCTGCAGCGCATGATCGAAGATCCGATGAGCGAGATGATCCTGAAGGGCGAGATCCCAACCGGCTCGAAGGTGACCATCGAGGCCAACGAAACCGCCGCCGAGGACGTTGCCGAGGATGAATCCATCATAGACATCCTGGTCTCCCAGCCCACAGAGGTCGCCAAGGTCGAGTAAGCGAAGTCAAAAGAGATTCACCGGAGCCGGGGCGTGAGAGCGCCCCGGCTTTTTTACGTACTGAAACTCAGGCGCTTGTGGAATGACGCTCGAACCAGAGAGTGATGTCTTCGAGCTCGACTTCGCCTTCTGCGACACTCACAGCGAAGTCTTCGAGTCCTTTCTGTTCAGCTTCCAACTGGTAGCCGAACGTGGATAACAGGTAGACGGCGGAGGCCGTTGCAGTCCGCTTGTTTCCATCAATAAATGGATGGCGGCGGATGATCGACTCCATGAGGGCGGCGGCTTTGTCAAAGGGTGAAGCAAAGTGCGCCTGGCCGAATGAGGCTTGCCACGGACGTTCTAGCGCCGCGAGAAGGCTCTCTTCGTCACGCACGCCTTCAGATCCTCCGTATCGCCCTATCGAAACCGTGTGGAAAAAGAGGACTTCAGGGAGACCGGGTTGTTTATCTGAAGACGGCAACACCGAGGCTAAGTTCGCGAGTTAACGACGGGAAAGGTTGCTCATAGCCTCATCGTACTGTTTTACAAACCCGGACATAAATTCGACAGCATCGGGTGAAGGCCGAGGTGCCGACGGCTCTATCCGCATGACACCTTCCGCATAAGACAACAAAACGTCCTGTCCGTCTTTGAGGCTCATATCCTCCAACACTTCCGGAGGGATCGGGAGCATCACCGAACCACCGACTTTTCTCAACTTCCTCCGCGTTTGCAACTCTCTCAACCTCCGTTTCAGCCTGATGAAACTAAGTATAACATTTGCATGTAATTGGACGCTTTCGGAAATCTTTAGAATAGGAGAGCATGTGTTGCGGCGAGTTCTTACTTTTCTATAATGCGCGCATGAAGACTGTCAGATTAGACGCGAATACGATAGTAGATCGAGACTCGTTCCACGGAACATTTAAAGAGCCGTTCGGATTTCCTGACTGGTATGGTGCGAACATGGATGCCTGGATAGAGTGCATGTCGGACCTAGATGACGTGGAATCTGGAATGACCGAGATCAAACTAGATTCTGAGGAGATGCTTTGTTTAGAGGTTACCGGAGTGGAGTCGCTCGCCGAACGAATCCCGGACGTTCTTGAAGACTCGGTTGTATGTACGGCTCTCGTGAACCAGGAGTATATGGAATGAATTTGCAAAGCGGTTTTGTGTATGTTCTTTGTGTAAGCTGCGCCTCCGAATCACTCTCTTCGCTCCGTTGTAGTGGGCTTCGTTTGGTTCCGACCTACTATCCATTACAATCAATTCATGGCAACTAAAACACTTTACGTCTGCTCCAACTGTGGCCACTCGTCGCCGAAGTGGTTGGGACGCTGTCCGGATTGCGGGGAGTGGAATACGTTCGTCGAGGAGATCCAGGAGTCTAAGAAGGCCGTTGGCTTCGCAGAGCGGGCTGGACGGGCGAAGCGGGCGAAGCGGGCGAAGCGGGCGTCGGGTAAGACGGTGACGCTGGGCGAGGTTCGGGCGGATGAGGTTGAAGGACGGATGGGGACGGGTGTTGGGGAGTTGGATCGGGTACTGGGAGGTGGGATCGTGCCTGGTTCGCTCGTGCTGGTCGGTGGTGAGCCTGGCGTAGGCAAGAGCACGCTGCTTTTGCAGGTGATGGGCCATATCGGTGAGAGCTGCCTGATGGTCTCCGGTGAGGAGTCGCCCCGGCAGGTCGCCATGAGCGCCCGGCGTCTCGGGGTCGGGAATGCGGGATTTTTGGTGCTGGCGGAGACGGACGTGGATGTCATAGAGGCGACCATTTTGGAGGAGCAGCCAGAGGTTGTGGTCGTGGACTCGATCCAGACGCTCTTCTCACCGGAACTCACCGGTGCTCCGGGTGGCGTCGGGCAGGTGCGGGAGTGCGCCGCCCGGCTCATGCGGCTCGCCAAGAGCGAGGGAATAGCGGTGCTGCTGGTCGGCCACGTGACCAAAGAAGGCTCCATCGCCGGGCCGCGGGTGTTGGAGCATATGGTGGATACCGTGCTTCAGTTCGAGGGGGATCGGTTTCAGGCTTTCCGGATATTGCGGGCCTTGAAGAACCGCTTCGGCTCGACGAACGAGGTCGGGGTGTTCGAGATGACGAGCGCCGGAATGCGCGAGGTCGAAGACCCGTCGGCGTTCTTTCTCTCGAACCGGGAAGGCGATACTCCTCCGGGGGTGGTAACGGTATGCTTGTTGGAGGGGACGCGGCCGATGCTGGTCGAGATAGAGAGCCTCGTGGCCCCGACTACGCTTTCGGTGCCGCGCCGGGTGGCGAGCGGCGTGGATGCGGGACGAGTAAACATGTTGTGCGCGGTGCTGACCCGGCGGGTCGGGTTGAACCTCGGGGGACAGGACGTGTACGTCAACGTTTCGGGCGGCGTTCGGATTGAGGAGCGGGCGGCGGACCTCGGGGTGGCGCTCGCTATTACCTCAGCGCTCCGGGATAAACCGGTTGGGACCCGGACCGCCTGTTTCGGGGAGGTCGGGCTGACGGGAGACCTGCGTTACGTGCCGGGAGCTTCGCGGCGGGCGGGCGAACTGCTGAAAATGGGCTTCGGGCGTATAATAGAGCCTGAAGGTGCCTCCGAGGTTTCGTCGGATGGCGCGGCAAACGGCAGACAAGATAGCAGAGGAAAGAGTTTGGTCGGAGTAAAAACCCTGGAAGAGGCTGTGGCGGTGGCGCTGCTGTGAGCACGAGGCGCAGCCTGCCGGCAGAGCTCGCCGACGCCCTGGACATCGTCGCCCCGGGCACGGAGTTCCGGGACGGCATGGACAACATAATCCGGGCTAGCAACGGAGCCCTCGTCGTCGTCTCTAACCCGCAGAAGCTAGAGCGGCTGGGCATCATCTCCGGTGGCATAAAGATGGAATTGGAGTTCGCGCCGATGAGGCTCTATGAGTTGGCGAAAATGGACGGGGCTATAGTAGTCTCTCCGGACCTCTCCACCATCCACTATGCGAACGTGCAACTGAGCCCGGACCCTTCGCTCAACTCAGAAGAGACCGGCATGCGACACCTGGCGGCCCACCGGACCGCCCAGCACACTGGTGACCTCGTGGTGGCCGTCTCAGAGCGGCGCCGGGTGGTGAGCCTGTATCAGGGACCTTACGGGCCGCACGTTTTGGAGGACATTGGGGTGGCGCTTTCGAAGGCCAACTCGGCGGTCGCCACGCTGGAGAAGTTTATGCGGCGGCTTCGGGAAGAGGCGCGGGTCCTGACGATGCACGAGTACGACAGTACGGTAACGCTACGGGAAGTGGTTGGGGCCATCAGCACCTTCGAGTACACTGTTCGCATTGCGGATGAGATCGAAGCCTACGTCCGGGAACTGGGCCGGGAAGGCCGGCTGGTGGATATGCAGCTCGAAGAGGCTTTCAACAAAGTTCCTGAGCAGTACCGGGCGCTGCTGAAGGATTATGTCGAAGAGGGCATGAACGAGCGGGACGTACTCAAAGAGTTGCACGCTTTCGACTCCGAGCAACTCGCGGACACCGTGGAGATGGCGCAGGCTCTCGGGTACGATTCTATAGGCCAGTCGGACGACTTCTTCCTCCATCCGCGGGGCTACCGGCAGTTGGAGCAGATCCCCCGTTTGCCCCGTAAGGTTGCCGACAGCTTGATCCGGGAGTTCGGCTCGTTGAAAGAGCTGCTCGAAGCCTCGCAGGAAGAGTTGGATGACGTTGACGGTGTAGGACAGGCGCGCGCCCGGGCCATCCGGCGTGGCCTCGAACGCCAAAAAAATCTCGAACCTTCCGGCGAGGTTCTGTAACGATGGCCAGGAAGGAAGACAATATGTTGGAAAAAGAAAATGAAATAGAAAATGGGATCCAGACCTTCGACAAGGGCGACATTGTCGTGTATCCCAACCATGGTGCGGGGTGTATCTCCGGCATCGAAGAGAAGACCGTTCTGGGAGAGGAGCGCAGCTACTACGTCATCTACATCCAGGACACCGGCCTCACCTTGAGCATACCGGCCGACAGCGAATCCGGGTTGAGGTACTGCGCCAACGAGGAGGGTGTTGTAGAGGCGCTCTCAGTATTGCAGGGCGGAGCCGTGGAGATGCCCGCCAACTGGAATCATCGGCTCAAGCACAACCAGAAGAAGTTGCGAGAGGGTGACATAGGACAGGTGGCCGAGGTCATACGAGACCTGAATACGTACAGTAAAGAGCACGGCCTTTCGACCGGAGAGCGGAACATGCTCATGAAGGCCCGCCAGATCCTGGCCTCCGAGATCGCCCTGGTCCGCGAGACGAAAGTCAAAGAGGCTGAGACGCTGATGGACGAAGCCCTGTCGGGCGGGGGAGAAGAGGCATAGCTTCTGTTACCACCGCTATCGCCCTGGTGCTCGCTGGCGGAACCGGCAGCCGCATGGGTCGCCCCAAGCAGTTCATAGATCTGCTGGGCCACCCTGCGCTGCACCATACCCTGTGCGCATTCGAGGATGCTCCCGGTATAAGCCGCATCTACGCCGTAGGGGATGAGGAGAGGGTTTCTAGTCTCGCCCTGGAGGCCGGCATCCAGAAATATGTGGGATGTGCCATGCCGGGCGAGACTCGCGCGCTCTCTACCCGCAGCGGCCTGAAGCTGTGCGGGGAGCACGACGAGACCATAGTCCTGGTTCACGACGGCTCCCGCTGCCTCGTTACGACGGATCTTATAGAACGCGTCGTAGAAGCGGCCCGGGGAGAGGTGGATGGTGTAATCCCCACTATTCCCGTCTCAGACACCATAAAGGTTGCAGAGAACGGCTCTGTGCAAGAAACCCTGGATCGGAGCAAGCTGCATGCTACCCAGACGCCGCAGGCTTTCCGCCTGGGACTGTTGCGGAAGATCTACGCCTTCTCAGAAGACCGGCTCCGGGCCGCAACCGATGATGCCTCGCTCGTAGAGAACGAGGGTGGGAAAGTCGGGATCGTGGCGGGTGAGAAGACCAACGTGAAGCTCACTTCACCGGAGGACCTCGTTCTCGCCGAGGCTATCTTGATGTCTCGCGGTGGGGGGCGGCACTGAGCTTCCGGGTCGGCCTGGGCGTAGACGTTCATGCCTTCGCCCGGCTGGAAGAGAATCGAAAGCTCATCCTGGGTGGGGTGGAGATCCCCTTCGATAAAGGTCTCACCGGCCACTCCGACGCCGACGTACTGGCCCACGCTGTGACCGACGCCCTGCTAGGAGCCGCCGGACTGGAAGACATCGGCCACTACTTCCCGGACACTGACCCCCGCTACAAAGACGCAGATTCCATAGAACTCCTGAAAAAAGTCCGCGAGTTAGTCGGGGACGAGTGGGCCGTCGCCAACTTGGACGCGGTCATGGTCTGCGAGCGACCGAAGATCCGGGAACACAGAGACGCAATGAAAGAGAGCCTGGCCGACGCCCTGGGCGTCGAAATCTCGCAGGTAAGCGTCCGCGGTACCACCTCCGAAAGGCTGGGCTTTACGGGCCGTGGAGAGGGCATAGCAGCCCAAGCCGTCTGCCTTTTGGAGAAGCGTTGAGCGAAGTTCGGGTCCGTTTCGCGCCGAGTCCAACAGGGTTGCTCCATCCCGGTGGCGCCCGTACCGCGCTCTTCAACTACCTCTTCGCCCGCCACTACGGCGGGACACTCGTGCTCCGCATCGAAGACACCGACCGGGCGCGCAGCAGCCGGGACTTCGAAGAGGCGCAGCTAGAAGACTTTCGCTGGCTCGGGCTCTCCTCCGATGAAGGACCATACCGTCAGAGCGATCGCGGCGGTTTGTATGACGAGGCTGTGGAGCGCCTGTCGGAAGCGGGACTGGTCTACGAGGCGGCAGACGAAGAAGGTCGTCGGGCGTTTTACTTTCGTCCACCTGTCCGGCAGGGTAGTTTCCGGGATGAGTTGCGGGGGGAGGTGCCGTTCAGCAAGGTCGGAGACTTCGTGCTCGTCAAGTCCGACGGCACGCCCTCTTACAACTTCGCGTCGGTGGTGGACGATCTCGACATGGGTACTAGCCACGTCATCCGGGGTGAAGAACACCTCTCTAACACTGCCCGCCAGGCACTCCTTTACCGGGCTCTCGGCGCAGCGGAGCCGGTATTTATACATCTCGGCCTCATCTTGGGCCCGGACGGCAAGAAGCTCTCCAAACGCCACGGCTCAGAAAGCATCGCCACCTATAGAGAAGAAGGATATCTGCCGGAGGCTCTCGTCAACCACCTCGCGCTGCTCGGCTGGACGCACCCGGATGGAAGAGAAGAGTTCGCCGATCTGTCGGACTTGGCGCGAGAATGGAACCCTTCGCGGCTGCGGGCGAGTCCCGCCACCTTCGACGCGGACCGTCTGCTCTCGCTTAATGCCCACCACATCCGCGGGCTGTCGCCGGGGAAGCTACAGACACGGTTGCAGCCTTTTCTGAAGGAGCCGCTTCCGGAGGGTAGGGAAGAACTCGTGGCCGAAGTTCTCCAGGAGGAGATGCGGCTGCTCTCCGAAGCACCGAGGTTGGTAACCGAGATCACCGGCCCGGTAGACCCGGCGGGATTCGCCGATAAACTACCGGAGACTTCCGAGACGGTTTTCGCCCATTCCTACAGAGCCTTAGAAGAAAATAGCGTCGAGGATTTAGAGAGCGCCAGGGAGCTCGTCGCCCGGCTGCGGGCCTGGGCGAAAGAAGAGGGAATAAAGACCCGCGACCTGCTCCACCCGCTGCGGCTCGCTCTGACAGATCGTGACCGCGGACCGGAGATGGCCTACCTCTTTGCGATCCTCGGCCCTGAAGAAGCGCGGGGCAGGATCGATCAGGCAAGGGCCGCTAGGATACGGGCATGAGCCGCTTGCGAATCCTGGCTGCGAGTTGTGCGTGGTTGGGTATCGACGTTGCGGGAATTTTTCTGGCTGCTTGTGGAGCAGGTCCTAATGGGGACGGCTCTAACACCTCCGGCACGACGGAGGCCGCTAGAGATACTGCTAGTGGGACAACGGAGGATTCTGCTACGTCTCTGTGGTCGGATACCGGGTCGGTCCTTATCCGGCAAAAGCCGACGGAGGGTATGAGAGTCGTCATGGCGGCGCTCGCGAGCGGCAAGGTCGTGGTGGACGATTCGGGGTGCATCCGATTGGAGAGCCGCCGATCCTACGATGGAGATTTGATCGTCTGGCCGCCCGGTTACTCAATGCGGACCGAAGGCGGCGAAATCCTTATCATCAAAGAAGACGGAGAAACTCTGGTGCGCGTCGGAGACAGAATAGAGTTTGGAGGAGGGCAGGTCTCGACTCCTGGCGCACGCGAAGCGTATGAGAAACATCTAGAAGTACCCGAAAAATGCACCGGACCCCTCTGGATCGTCGGACGAATTGTAAGTACGTCCCGGTAAGGGTACTGTCCACTGGTCGGTCGGAGGTGAGCTCCGCCCGTATCTTTGCACCCGAATTGTTCAACGTCCGAGACTCGGTTACAGTATCGGCATGAGTATACGCGTACACGACACTTTGAGCGGCGGCACTGTAGAGGTTGGGCAGGAGGGTCGGGTCGGGCTCTACGTCTGCGGCCCGACGGTTTACAACGACATCCACATCGGCAACGTGCGGGCACCGCTGTTCTGGGACGTGGTTGTCCGGTATCTCAAGAGTCGGGACTACGAGGTCACGTTTGTCCAGAACATAACGGACATAGAAGACAAGATTATCGCGAAGGCTAACGAGGAAGGCATCTCCTGGAAAGAGATCGTGGACCGCTACACCGATTCTTTCCACGAACGGTTGGAGTCGATGGGGGTAAGGCTGCCGGATGTGGAGCCGCGGGCGACCGAGCATATACCCGAGATGATCTCGCTGATAGAAGACCTGATCGGGGCCGGCCACGCCTACGCGCCGGACAATGGAGACGTTTACTACTCTGTCGAGAGTTTCTCGAAATACGGATCCCTCTCTCGCCAGAAGCCGGACGAGATGCGCGACTCCGAAAAGGCGGCGTCCGGGTACAAGAGAAGTCCGCTAGACTTCACGCTCTGGAAAGCTTCGAAACCCGGAGAACCTTCATGGGAGAGTCCGTGGGGACCGGGCCGTCCGGGCTGGCACATCGAGTGTTCGGCGATGGTCGAGAAGCACCTGCCGGACGGCGCGGACATTCACGGTGGTGGCACCGACCTGCGTTTCCCGCACCACGAGAACGAGCTGGCCCAGAGCAGTGGGGCTCATCCTGACCACACGTTCGTCCGGGCCTGGGCGCACCACGGAATGGTAACGCTGGCCGAAGGCAAGATGGCGAAGTCTGTGGGGAACGTGCTGGACGTAGAGCGGGCGATCGAGCTTCACGGGCGCGACGCCTTGAGGATGTGGCTTTTGCAGAGTCACTACTCGCAGCCCATAGACTACTCCGAGGAAATCCTGGAGGAGAAGCGCCGCTCTTACGAGCGTTTGATGCGACTCTACCGTCAGATCTCTTCTTCATCGAGCGCCTCGGAACTCTCGGCGCAACTGGCTACGGAGCTTCGCGAGAAGTTCGACGCGGCGATGCAGGATGATTTCAACACACCAGAAGCTCTCGCCGCCGTGTTCGATGCAGCAGGACGGGCCGGACGCGAAATCTCCGAACGCCCCGAGTCAGCTTACGAGTTCGCTTCCCTAAAAGACGCCCTGGGCGAGATACTAGCCATATTCAGGTTTGATCTCAATAAAGACCAGACAGTCTTCCTTGAAATGCCAGTACAGAGTCAAGCTGAAGTCTACTCGCCGACCATTACGCAATCTGTACCTTCTTATCATCAAGAGGTTGTAGATGAGCTAGCGGGCACCAAGATATTTAGAGAACTGGAGAAAGAGATCAGACAAAAAGGCTTCGTCGATCTCGCTTCTGTAAAAATTATTGTGGCGGGCGGTAGTAAAGAGATCGACGAAAAAACTAAAGTTCGGGCTGGCATAAGAGATCGAGCGCGTCGGGAAAAGGACTGGGCCGCCGCCGATAAGATCCGCGATGAGTTAGCGAATTCAGGCTGGACAGTCGAGGATACTTCTAAAGGCCCTATTTTGAGTCGCCGGTAGCCTCATCTTGAAAGAAATTATCTACGGTATCCGACCGGTAATCGAGGCGCTGCGTAGTAACCGGCGCGAAGTACGCGAGATCCTGGACGCTTCGAGTAGCGAAGAACTCTCCTCCGAAGCCCGCAAACACGGCGTACCACTGAAAAAGACTCCCCGAGATCGCGTCGACGAACTTGCCCGCGGCGGCTTGCATCAGGGGGTCGTGGCCCGCGTGAGTCCGTATCCTTATTCGGGACTGGACGAGATCCTGTCGGCCGAAAGTCCTCTGGTCCTGATCCTAGATAGCGTCACCGACCCGCGAAACCTGGGTGCGGTGCTGCGGGTGGCCGATGGTGCGGGGGCGAGTGGGGTAGTGATCCCGAAAGACAAAGCCGTCGGGGTTACGGCGGCGGCGGTCAAGGCGAGTGCGGGGGCGAGCGAGCACGTCCGGGTGGCACGGGAGACAAACCTACGCCGGGCGCTGGATCGGATGAAGAAGGCCGGCCTTTGGGTGTACGCCGCCGAGACCGGAGGAAGTAGCTATGCGGACGTAGATCTCACCGGCCCGGTCGGACTGGTTCTCGGGAGCGAGGGTCGTGGCGTCCGGCGGCTGGTGCGAGAGGGATGTGACGGAGAGTTGTCCATCCCGATGCTTGGTTCCGTGGAGTCGTTAAACGTCTCGGTGGCGACGTCGGTTTTGCTGTACGAGGCTCGGAGGCAACGCGGGTGGCCCTGATTTTGGATGGCTACAACGTTATCGGTGCCCTCAACCGCTACCAGCGGACAGATAACTTCGCGGCGGCCCGTGAGTTCCTGGTGAACGACACGCTAAAAGCGGCGGGTTGGACGGGACAGGAGATCATCCTCGTCTTCGACGCCCACCGGAGTTCGGAGGGTGAGAGGGTGGAGCTACTGGCTGGTGG